>VBHS01000186.1 GCA_005881295.1 Chloroflexota bacterium | reverse complement strand
GAACGAGATTTGCACTACTGTCATCGTTTCTGCCAGTCCTTTCCGCCCTCGAACTTTCTCCGGTCCTCGTCCTGTTCCTCGTTCGTGAGCAAGACCTCCTCCTCTGGGCGCGCATTACCCAACCCGACGGCAGCAGCACTGGCCTCTGACCCGTCAAACACGTTACTCGCCTGTGGGACAGGTTGCACCGCATTTGCGGGAGCCGGATCTGCCCATACATCGTTCGAGCCAATAGTCGCCTGCCCTTTGGGCTCGAGCAATTGCTCTTTATGGTAGACCATGTCTTCTGGATAGTAAGAGGCCAGTTTATACTCGTGTTCCAGTGTGATAGCTCCGGTGGGACAGGCTGCCTGGCAGTAGCCACAGAAGATACAGCGCAACAAATTGACATCGAAGACCCGCGCGTAGCGTTCACCCGGTGAGACCCGGTTATCTTCGCTGTTCTCTTCGGCCTCGATGTAGATAGCGTCGGCCGGACAGGCTCCGGCGCAAAGATAGCACCCGACGCAGCGCTCTAAACCATTCTCATAGCGGTGCAGCACGTGGCGACCGCGAAAACGCGGCGGTAGTTCTCGCTCCTCTTCCGGATACGAGACCGTCGTCGGCTTTTTGCCCATATTTTTAAAGGTTGTTGCCAATCCTTTGATGATGTCGAAAGACATATTTGGCTCCTTTAAGCAGTAACATCCTGCTCCTTTTTGGGAGCAACCAACTCTTCCCTCACAGGCTCAAACCTGGCCAACCGCACCGTCGCGGGCATAGGTATCGTCCCCTCTTGCGTGGATATCCCTGCCTGTATCTCTCTTGTGCGTCTGCGCACAAACAGCAACACTGCCACCACGACAACCAGACCGGCCAGCCCATTGATCCACCATGGCCAACCCAGCGCGACCACGATTGCCGTAATCACTACATTGAGCACCGCTAACGGCAACAGCAGCTGCCAACCCAGGCGCATCAGGCGATCATAGCGGATACGCGGCAAGGTGGCGCGCAGCCAGATGAACAGGAACAGGAAAACGGCCACTTTCACCACGAAAACGAGTATCGATACACCGGGAATGCGCTCTAAGCCAAAGAAACTCCAACCACCAAAGAAGAGCGTTGCTGCCACGGAGCTCACCGTAATCATGTTAATATACTCGGCCATCTGGTAGAGGCTCCAGCGCAGCCCGCTGTACTCGGTCAAATAGCCAGCCGTCAATTCTTGTTCAGCCTCTGGCAGGTCGAATGGCGCGCGGTTGACCTCCGCGACACCCGCGATAATATAGATCACAAAACCGAGCGGCTGAGCGAGGATAAACCAGATACCCTGGCCGGTCGGTCCATAGGGTAGTTGGGCCTTGACAATGCCAACCATACTCAGCGTACCTGCCCACATCAGAGTGCCACTCAGAGCCAGCCCCAGGCTTGTCTCATACGAAACCATCTGCGCCGCGCTGCGCAGTGACCCCAGCAGCGAATAACGGTTGCCGGAAGACCAGCCGCCGAGCACGATCCCGTAGACCGCCAGCGAAGAGATTGACAGTATCCACAGGATACCCACATTGATATCACCGATCACCGGGTCCCAAACAGTAGATTTGCCAGTAATCCAGCCACTGCCAATGGGCACAACGGCAAATGCGCACAGCGCCACCACTACTGAGATGACCGGCGCCAGCACGTACGTGACCACCCTTGCCTGGGTTGGAATGATCTGCTCTTTAAAAGCCATTTTAATGGCATCGGCTACCGGCTGAAACATGCCGGCCGGTCCCGCCCGGTTTGGTCCCAGGCGTCCCTGCATCTTTGCCACCACGCGCCGCTCGATCAGCGTCATATACGCGAAAGCCGTCAGCAAGGCGAAGATCACGATCGCGCTTTTGATGACTGCGGCCACGATTGCGTTATTGAGAAAGTCAAGCACGCGCCACCTCCTGCTCCTGGGTGCGTACACCTTGTGCCCCCAGTTCTTCCCAGTCTAGACCGGCATAGAAAGGATTCTCTTCGGCAATCTCTCGTAATATCTCTTTAGAGCTGGCATAATTCCACTTTATACCCATATGCCTGGCTATCTCGACGAAGATCTCCCAGTCAGCCTTCGCTCCTGGCAGGGGCCGTAACGCCTGTCGAATAGCCTGCACATGATGATCGATATTGGTCATGCTGCCATCTTTTTCCGCGAACGTAACGGCCGGCAGCACGATATCTGCCTGCTGAGCCGTCTCAGTCAGCATAATGTCCTGTACTATCAGCAATTTCAATGAGTCCGGAAGCTTCTCTACATGTCGCGCGGGATTGGCTCCCATCACATACAGCGCCTTGAGCTGCAGGCTGCTCAACATCTCGGCATAAGTCATTCCGGCATCCTCGGCCGGATTATATCCCGGCAGAGCGTCGGGCAAAAGGCCCATATCGCGTGCGCCAAGCGAGTTGGCATCCTCAAAAAGCGGGCCAACTCCGGCGCCGGGACGATCAATGTTGCCGGTGACAACCGCCAGGGCCTGGAGATCGGCAGCCAGGTCTTCGCAACCGGCCTCAAGTGTAGCCATCTCATCGTAAAGAATGATCGCTCCCCTGGCTTCCGCGATTTCGTGAGCAAGTTCTCGCAGTTGAGCGGTAACCTCGCTTCCCAGCATCTCTTCGTGGCCACGGATCAGCGCATCCTCTTGTAATAGTTTTGCCCTCAACGCTTCGTCTGGAGCCTTCATCTCTTCCTGGCGCACAACCGTACTCAATAGTATCTTCGCCACTGCACCTGCCCCCTGCTGCGGCAGCGTAATCTTCTGCACGGCGAAGCGGTCAAGCTCGGTCTCGTTCACATTGACGACGTAGATCTTCGCGCCGCCTTTCATAGCCTTCTTGATGCGCAGGTCGAGAATGGGTTGCCGCTGGTAGGGGTCTGCCGCGATAAGCACAATATGTGATGCCTGCTCGATCTCCGCAATGCTGTTGGTCATCATCCACGGTTTTCCCGTCATGCTATCGCGCAGACCAGGGAAGTAGCCATGATGATGATCGACATGCGGTGTTCCGATAACCTGCCTGAGCAGCTTTTGGAAAAGGTACGCATCTTCATTAGTGGTGCGGGTTGAACCAATGCCGCCAATCGCGCTGGCCCCATACTTCTTGGTGATCTCACTCAGGCGTAATGCGATGGTATAAAAGGCCTGCTCCCATGCCGCTGCCACCAGTTGCCCGTCGCGCCGGATCATTGGCGTACGCAGGCGCTGCGGACTATTGACATACTCAAAACCCCAGCGGCCCCGGTCACAGAGCCAGCCATCATCGATAGCATCGTTCTGGCGCGACATGTTGCGCATGATCTTGTCTACGCGCACATCGACGCGCACGTTGCAACCGACGCTACAATTGTTGCAGACGCTGGGAATATGCTTCAACTCCCAGGGGCGCGCCTTGAAGCGATAGGCCGTGGCCGTCAGCGCGCCAACCGGGCATATTTCGACAGTATTGCCGGAAAAGATTGAGTCAAAGGCGTGATCAGGAGCCGTCCCGACCTCCATCTTATAGCCCCGCGAGATCATCACCAGCCCGTTATCCATGGAGATTTCCGAACTGAAGCGCGTACAACGTTGGCACAAAATACAGCGTTCGCGGTCAAGCATAACCCTGTCGCTGACCGGTATAGGCTTTTGATAGTGGCGTTTGGGCTGGTCGAAGCGGGTGCCACCGGGGCCATGGCGCAGTGTGAAGTCTTGTAGATCGCACTCCCCTCCCTTGTCGCAGATAGGGCAGTCAAGGGGATGATTGATCAGCAGAAATTCCAGTGTACCCCTGCGCGCTTTCAGCACCTTTTCCGTCTTTGTATGCACGATCATGCCTTCGCTGACGGGCGTGGTACAGGCCGTCTGGGGAGGCTTGGGCATCTTCTCGATCTCGACAAAGCACATGCGGCAGGCGCCCAGTGGCGGCATCTTGGGATGATAGCAATAGATGGGAACCTCTATCCCAGCCTCTCGCGCTGCCGCCCAGACCAGCGTTCCAGGCGGTACAGCAACGGGAATATCGTCTATGGTCAGGTGTACAAGTTCGTCTTTTTTCTCTTCTGGCATATATTTTTTACCGTTTCATTTGCTCAGGTAGTCGTGGCCGGGCACCTGCTAAGGGTGCCTCTACATTTCCTTAGCAGGTGCCCCTGCATGCACCGATTGAGCGCCCGCAAGTAACGTCTCCTGTTGCGCGTGCTGATCCCCCACCATGCAGCGTCCATGACGGACATGATATTCGTATTCTTCGCGGAACAATTTGATACTACTGGTGATAGGACTGGTGGCTGCATCGCCCAGGGGACAGAAGGATTTCCCACTGATATTATCGCAAATATCCATCAGCAGGTCGATATCGCTCTCCTTGCCTCGTCCATGTTCGAGGCGCTCATAAATTTCTGTCAACCAGTATGTACCTTCACGACAGGGAGTACATTTGCCACATGACTCGTCACGGTAGAATTCGGTCATGCGCAGCGCGGCCCCTACGATACAGGTATCCTCGTGTATGACAACCACACCACCGGAGCCAAGCATCGAGCCTGCCGCGGCTATAGCTTCGAAGTCAAGCGGCGTATCTACTTTGTCAGCGCCGAGCATGAAGGTCGACGATCCACCGGGTATAATGGCTTTGAGCTGCTTGTCATCCAGGATACCGCCGCCATATTCTTCATCGTATATAAGCGTGCGCAGCGGAGTCCCAAGCGGCAGTTCATAATTGCCCGGTTTTTTCACATGCCCGCTCAGACAGAAGACGCGCGTTCCCTTGCTTTTCTCCGTTCCAAATGAGGCATACCAGTCCGCCCCATTCTTTACAATGGCCGGAATGGTCGAGAGCGTCTCACAGTTGTTAATTACGGTAGGGCCGCCATACAAACCAACGGCCGCGGGGAAAGGCGGCTTCAAGCGTGGATACCCGCGCCTGCCCTCCAGCGATTCCATCAAGGCGCTTTCTTCACCACAGATATAAGCGCCCGCGCCGCGATGCATAATCACTTCCAGGTCATAGCCGCTGCCCAAAATATTTTTCCCAATCAGCCCAGCGCCATACGCTTCTTCAATGGCTCGCTCAATCTGCCGGCCAGCGAGAGCCAGTTCGCCGCGTACGTAGATAAAAGCGACCGAGACGCGGCACGCATAACTGGTAAGAATCACACCTTCGATCAGTTGATGAGGATTTTTCTCCATCAACATGCGGTCTTTGAAAGTGCCTGGCTCGCTCTCGTCACAGTTGCAACACAGGTAACGCGGCTGATTTTTCGCCAGGAATCCCCATTTCATGCCTGTTGGAAAACCCGCGCCGCCGCGTCCTCGCAGGCCTGATTTCTTCACCATCTCAAGGATGTCGTCAGGTTGGTACTCTTTGAGCGCCTTTGCCAGGCTCTTATAGCCGCCACGCTTGCGATACCCTTTCAGCGTATCCAGTCCTGGAGCATCTATATTTTTTGTAATAATAAGTTCCGGCATATCGTTGATCCCTCAATAATTTCTTAAACTCCATCATTGTACCTGTGACAATTCATTGGGCTCGTGGCGCTGATATCTCCTGGTCACTGGAGGGCGCAATAAATTGCGTCCCTACATCCGCGCTTAATTCTCTCTCCCACTCGCTAACCAGCTCATCGGCCATCTCAAGCGTGACATTCTCCACAAACTCGTCATTGACCTGGATGACTGGCGCGGTACCACAGGAGGCCAGGCATTCTGCTGTCATCAACGTATAATTCCCATCAGCTGTTGTCTCGCCACGTTCGATGCCCAGTCGCTGTTCAAAGCGATCAACGAGCGCGTCGCAGTTGCGCAGGTAACATGAAATGCTGGTACACACTTTGATGACCTTTTTCCCGGGAGGCTGCTGGTAGTACATGGTATAAAAAGTAGCCACGCTTTCAACATCATCGACGGTCATGCCAATTGCCTCGGCTACTGCCTCCAGGGCTGCCTCCGTTATATAACCCTCTTCTTGTTGTGCAATATAGAGTGCGGGCATCACTGCTGAACGGGCCACAGGGTAGTGGGCCGCCAGCTCACGCATACGTTGTTTCGCCTGTTCTGAAATCATCGATCAACCTCACCAAGCACGATGTCTATACTACCAATCGCTGCCACCACGTCGGAGAGGAAACTGCCTTCTATCATGCGTGGTAGGACCTGGAGATTAGCGAACGAGGCACCGCGCACATGCATCCTGTACGGATTTGCGCTGCCATCACTGACAATATAGAAACCTAGCTCACCTTTCGGTGATTCGGTGCGTACGAACACATCCCCTTTCGGCGGACGATATCCCTCGGTAAACAACTTGAAGTGATGGATCAGCGCCTCCATGCTTCCGGTAATCTGCCACTTCGGCGGCGGCGCGATTTTCGGGTCGTTAACGCGGTACGCACCCGTGGGCATGCCTTCGAGCGCCTGGTTTACAATGTTTAAACTCTGTTCCATCTCTAGCATACGCACCAGGTAGCGATCGTATACATCCCCATTAGTTCCCACCGGGATGTCGAAGTCGAACTTCTCGTAGCCGCTATAGGGAAATGCCTTGCGGATATCCCATACCACACCGCTGCCGCGCAGCACAGGGCCGGTAGCACCATAAGCAATGGCATCTTCCACGCTCAGAAAACCAACATTTTTTGTGCGTTCCAGCCAGAGCTGGTTATTCGTCAAGAGATCGTGATATTCCTGCAAGCGATCGGGGAAGATACTGGTGAATTCACGTACCTTGGCATCGAATCCCGGCGGAAGCTCGGCCTGTAGACCTCCCGGACAGATATAGCTGGTCATCATGCGCACGCCAGAAATGTACTCGAAAACGTCCAGGATCATCTCGCGTTCGCGGAAGCAGTACAGGAAAACGCTCATAGCGCCGAGATCAATAGCATGCGTGCCCAACCAGACCAGGTGGCTGGCGATGCGCTGCAGTTCCGCGAGCAAAACGCGCGCGTACTTGATTTTGTCGTTGATCTCGTCTTCAATACCGAGCAACTTTTCGACGGCCAGCGAGTAACCCAGGTTATTGCAGAGCGGTGCCAGGTAATCCATGCGATCGGTTAAGACCAGCGCCTGGTGGTAGCTTTTTGCCTCGGCGGTCTTCTCGATACCAGTGTGCAGGAAACCAATGTCGGGCACTGATTTGACGACCGTTTCACCCTCGATGGTCAATATCAATCGCAGCACGCCATGTGTGCTGGGATGCTGTGGCCCCATATTGATGGTCATCGTATCGTTACGCTGCCCATCTTCACCAGGCTGGCTATCCTCGATGGTGTAAATATTTTCTATGTCTTGTTGCTGCATAAAGCCGCCCTCAAATCACCTTTTCTTCGTCCCCGGTTCCTGATTCTGACTGATATGGCTGCGACTCTCGTTGAGTTCTCGCCCGCCTGGCGAGCGCAGCGTCTGGTTTCCAACGCCGGGATCGGTATCATACGGCACCTGGCCACCCCAGTGTGGCTCCGGCAGATCAAAGCCCGTCAGCGGATAATCCTTGCGTAGTGGGTATGTCGTCCAATCCATCGGCATGAGAATGCGGCGCAAATCGGGATGACCGGTAAATGTGATACCAAAGAGATCGTACACCTCACGTTCATACCAGTTTGCTGATGGCCACACCCCAACCACCGTTGGCACGGCTGGATGCTCTTCACGCCGCTGACCAACACGTACCTTCAGGCGTAACACACATTGATTAGGGATTGAGAGCAGGTGGTAGACTACATCAAAGCGAGGGATACGCTCAGGCCAATCTACTGCTGTCACACTTGAAAGGAAGTTGTACTGTAGATCTTTCTGTAGGTAGCTACAAACCTTTACCAGTTCTTCTGGCTTCAGTACAATCGTCTGCTCATCACGATACTCGACCGTTTCAACTATCGCCTGCGGAAATTTCTGCCGCACCTTCTCGACCGTCGATGTCGCTGTCATGGCCATATGGATACATTCCTTAAAAAATATAGAAGTTTGTTGTGATGGGGTATTAACGCTTCGCACCAATACCCCATCACAACATTATAATTCTTCCCCGATGGGTCCCAGCAGCTTCATATCGCTCGCCTTCAATGGATCAGGAGGATTGGGTATACCTTCACGTATCTTGCGCTGCAGTTCATTAAAACCATAGAGTAGCATATCGGGTGTCGGCGGACAGCCTGGAATGAAGACATCGACCGGCACAATTTTATCTACCCCTTGTACAATAGCGTAATTATTAAAGACTCCGCCACACGACGCACAGGCACCCATTGAAATTACCCACTTGGGGTCAGGCATCTGGTCATAAATCTGCCGCAGTACCGGGGCCATCTTAATCGAGCACCGTCCGGCAATGATCATCAGGTCAGCCTGCCGCGGCGAGGCGCGGAACACCTCCGCCCCAAAGCGCGAGATATCCCAGCGGTCAGCGCTGGTCGACATCATTTCAATGGCACAGCAAGCCAGGCCAAACGATACCGGCCACAGCGAGGAGCTGCGCCCCCAATCCAGGAACTTACTGACCTGAGTCGTCAAAATCCCCGGCGCGCCGTTCTTCACATGCAGCTGTCGCCGGGGCGTCTGAGTATTCGAAACAGTCTGCACTGGCTCCCATGGATTTTTTACTCCCATGTAAACGCCCCCTTTCGCCAGACATAGATATAGCCAATCATCAAAATCAGCAGAAAGACGAGCAGTTCAATCAGCCCGAAGACTTGAAGCTTGTGCAGCAGGATGGCTAATGGATAAAAAGAAACAATTTCGATGTCGAACACGATAAAAAGCATGCCCGTCATGAGATACTTGATAGGAAAGCGTCGTTTAGGCGCTTCAATCTCTTGAATGCCACATTCATACGGTGCCAGCTTCTCAGGCGATGGTTTCCTTGGCCCCAGGAAAATGGTCAATACCATGACAAACAGGCCAAAGAGGACAGCTAGCGTCACCAGCACAAAGATGGGGAGTGTTCCCATAGGTGGGATCCTTCACTTCTCGTAACAAATAATACAAAACTAGGGGAGGCTCATTGAACCCCTGCATTACCTGGTGTCTTTAATACACTACCTCATGATGTATGGTAACACAGGCTGTGGAGTGTGTCAAATTGGAGGAGGAGGTTTCCAGAGTATCCTGTTAGACACGATCAAGCATTCTATCCCTCCAAAGATATTCCGCATCTAAGGTATATTCTTCCTTGCTTGTCCATTCAGGGAATGGTATTCCATCCTGCCAGCATACATTTTATTATTTGTCAC
>VBHS01000429.1 GCA_005881295.1 Chloroflexota bacterium | reverse complement strand
TTCTCGAAATTCTATAGCAACGTGAGTCCGCATCTGCCTAAAGGAGGAGTCAACAATGAGTTCACAAACATTCCAACCGCAAGACTCGCTATCTCCCGATGAGATCGAGGTCCGCGCGCTCTATCGACAGATCTTGGATGGCTGGAACAAGCGCAGTGCCGATGCCTTCGCCGCCCCGTTCGCTAACGACGGTGACAGCATCGGATTCGATGGGAGTCAGCTCATAGGGCGAGCGGAAATCGTTTCGTCGCTTCAGCGCATCTTTGCCGACCATCCCACAGCCCCCTACGTGGGCAAAGTCAGAAGCGTGCGTCTGTTGAGTCCTGATGTTGCCCTTCTCCGGGCGGTCGCTGGCATGGTCCCGCCCACAAAGACGGACATCGAGCCCGCACTCAACACGATTCACACACTTGTCGCCACCAGGCGCGACGGCACGTGGCGCATTGTGCTCTTTCAGAATACCCCGGCTCAGTTCCATGGAAGACCGGAGCTTGTCCAGCAACTGACAGAAGAGCTGCGGCAGTTACTCTAAAGAGTTTGCCTTGTAGCTCCCAGGCCTAAGCCTTCTCTCCGTGCGACACGGGTTTGTGCTCAGTACGACGCACCTGCTACAACCCTTCGCCCTCTGAATCGTAGAGAATGAAAACAGAGCAATCAACCCGTTCAAACGAGAAAGATAGAACTGATGCAAACACCAGGTTACAAAGAGCCACTGTACGCTCCCTTCGAGCGGTATCGTATGATGCGTGCCACGCAGCCCGTTTTCCAGCACCCGGACTGGGGCGGCTGGCAGGTCTTTCGCTATGTCGATGTGTCGCGCGTGCTGAGCGAGCATGCGACCTTCTCGTCCGACGCCCGCCGTATGGCGCAATCGGAGGGCTCCCAGGGTGATGCCGACCCGCTCGGGTCCAGCATCCTGCAGATGGACCCACCACGCCATCGTCAGCTTCGCAACCTGGTCTCGCAGGCCTTCACACCGCGCATGGTGGCGCAACTGGAGCCGCGCATCACCGCCATCACCAACGAACTGCTGGACCACGTCACCGCAGCAGGTGAGATGGATGTCGTGCGCGACCTGGCCTATCCCTTGCCTGTGACCGTCATTGCCGAACCGGTCGATGGGCAGCGCTTGAGCACCGTGGAGTTGCTCGGATTCTGCGGCCTGTTGCTGGTGGCGGGCAACGAGACGACGACCAACCTGCTCGGCAACATGATCCTCTGCTTCGACGAGCATCCCGACGTGGTGGATCGCCTGCGCGCGAATCGTGCACTGGTGCCGGGTGCCATCGAGGAGACCCTGCGCTATTACTCGCCAGTGAAGGGGATGACACGTGTTACGACCACCGAGACAATCCTCGGCGACCAGCGCATCGGGCCGGATCAGATCATCATTGCCTGGATCGGCTCGGCGAACCGCGACGAGGCCGAGTTCCCCGATGCCGATCGCTTCGACATTGAGCGCGAGCCCAATCGTCACGTCGCCTTCGGGCGTGGCATCCATTTCTGTCTGGGCGCTCCCCTGGCGCGCCTGGAGGCGAAAGTCGCGCTCAATGCCATGCTCGACCGCCTGCCCGGGCGCTGGCAGGTAGCTGATGTGCCGCTGGAAATGATCAATAGCTTTATCCTCTTGGGCGTAAAGAAGCTGCCCATGACGTGGGGCGCATAATACCTCTGGTGATTTGCCAGAATCTTGCCCCGCGAGGGAACTCATTGGTTCAAAAGCGAGAAGGCAACGAGGAGTTATGCCCTCCGTACACTTCTCGCTTTCCCTGCTGTTGGTCAGAGGGCAGCTCCTCCTTTCCTCCGCGAAGGAAAGAGCATTCAACAGTATTGATTTTTCGTAGCGAATTGTGTAAAATCGTAGCATGGAGCATACATATTCGCCGAAAAATTTTAGCAAACTGGTTGGAGTGTCTGTGTTCACCCTGCAACGATGGGATCGAAACGGTACCCTGAAGGCCCACCGTACCCCGACCAATCGCCGGTACTACACGCATGATCAGTATCTTCAATACCGGGGCTTGGTCGCAGGTTCACAAGGCAAAACCATCGCGTATGCTCGTGTCTCCTCCCCTTCACAGAAAAATGATCTTGCCACGCAAAAAGACGCCCTTCGGGTCTACTGCCTGGAACACCGCATCAAAGTCGATCAGTGGATCGAAGATATTGGCTCCGCCCTCAACTACAAACGCAAAGGCTTTAATCAGATCATTGAAGAGATTGAACTCGGTCACGTGAAGCGGTTGGTGATCGGCTACGAAGATCGCTTTGTGCGCTTTGGCTACGACTGGTTTGAGTCCTTTTGTGAACGACATGGAACCGAAATCGTTGTGGTCAACGGAGAAGCCCTCTCCCCCAACGAGGAGTTAGTGAGCGATCTCCTGGCAATCATTACCGTCTTTTCCGCTCGTTTACATGGCCTGCGTTCCCACACAAATACGATTCGGGCGGCTGCTCTGGGAAAGGAGATCACCGATGATCAAAGCACACAAGATCCGGCTCCATCCCACGCCTGAGCAAGCCAATTACTTTGCCCGTGCCGCAGGAACAAGCCGTTTTGTATGGAACTGGGCACTTGCGGAGTGGAATCGACACTATGAAGCAGGCGAAAAGCCCACGGCGCTCAAGCTCAAGAAGCAATTTAATGAGATCAGACGGGAGCAATTCCCCTGGACGTGGGAAGTCACCAAAAACGCCTCTGATCAGCCATTTCTCGACCTGGGCAAGGCATTTACGGCGTTCTTTGAAGGCAAGGCTCGCCGTCCTCGCTTCAAGAGTAAGAAGAGAAGCAAAGCCAGCTTCTATCTCGCCAACGATCAATTTGAGTTGGGCGATCGCCGCATCTGGATTCCCAAGCTCGGATGGGTCAATCTGGCGGAGAATCTTCGCTTCAAAGGGAAGGTGACAGGCGCACGGATCACGAAAACGGCGGACTGGTGGTTTGTGAGTCTCACGGTTGAAATTCCAGAGGAACTCACAGGGAAAAGGAAAGGAGCAGTTGGCATCGATGTGGGCCTGAACCGCTTGGCAACGTTGAGCACTGGTGAGGGATTTGAGAACCAAAAGTTCCTCGCGACTGCGCTCAAGAAGCTGCGCCAGGCCAACAAGCGACTGCATCGCAGGAAACTGGGATCAAAGAACCGGGAAAAAGCCCGTCGTCAGGTCGCACGGCTCCATTATCGCATCACCTGCATGAGAGATGATGTGCTCCACAAGATGACGACCAGGATCGCCGACTGTTATGGGATCATTGGGGTGGAGGATCTCAACCTCAAGGGATTGCTCAAGAATCGGCGGTTAGCTCGCTCGTTCTCTGATGCTTCGCTCGGCAAACTGCTCACGCTGCTCACGAACAAAGTCGAGCAACATGGCGGGCAGGTCATCAGGGTGGGCCGCTTCTTTCCCTCCAGCAAGACGTGTCATCGCTGTGGCTGGAAGTGGGAGGACATGCAGTTGTCTGATCGCGTCTTCCTCTGCCAAAATGCCACCTGTGCCTACTACCAATTTCCGCAGGATCGTGACCACAATGCCGGGTTGTGTATCCTGTCTGAAGCCCTTCGCTTGATCGGGCTGGTAGATCAAGTCGTCAGCGGTACTGGCTCGGACGCGGACGTTAACTTGACTGCGGACGCGGGGTAAGACCAAAAAGGCTTCAGCCTTGAGGCACCTACGGATGAAACAGTAACAACGAAATTCCTGGTGAGTGGGTGCCTGCACCCATTTGCTACGGAAAATTGGAGCAGAATATAATACCTCTATCCCTATGGAGGTGTTCTGCCCCCATCGAAATGGGGGCTTTTTCTTTAAACAAGAGGTTACTTACAATGGAAGAACGCAAGGCGCTTGATAAGGCCCAAAAACCGAAGGCGACTGGCGATATGGATACAGAAGCATTTCGTCACTATGGACA
>VBHS01000428.1 GCA_005881295.1 Chloroflexota bacterium | reverse complement strand
TTAGACGGCAACAATCTGGCTGGTGGTGTGAAGCGGAGGAGTGCGCAGACACGCCGGAATGCTGCGATCACTCTTTGGCTCATTGGCTTCATTGCGTTGGTAGTAGTTTCTGTAATCGTGAGTTTTCATCCTGCACCCTGGCCATTCGACCTGCAAACGACCATCACCTTGCAGCACCTGCAACTCTGGTCCTGGGTGATTCCTCCTATAGGTTGGCCCAGTATCGTGGGTGATGTGCTTCCTTCGTTTATCTATCCTCCTGTCTGGTTCGTCGTGCTGTCACTGATCGGAGTGGTTGTCTGGCGCAGGGCTGGGTCGCCCATCCCCTGGTTTGTGACAGCTATCTTTCTTTTCCTTGGTACGCTTCTCATGGGCGGCCTTGACCAGCTCATCGTTTTGAGTGTCGCACGCCCACGTCCGAGTTCTCCGCTCATCCATGTCTATATGCCTGAACCGATCCCTAGTTTTCCTTCGGGTCATGTGGAGTATGCCGTCGTCTACTATGGGTTTCTGCTCTATCTGAGCCTCACCAAACCGGTCAGCCAGTGGCGCTATCGCTGGCTCTTGATCCCATTCCAGCTCTTCGCAGTGCTGGATATCCTCTTGATTGGCTTTTCGCGGGTGTATGAGGGGTCCCACTGGCTCACCGATGCCTCAGCTGGCTACCTCTCTGGTGCGCTCTTCCTCGCCCTGCTCATCGTCCTGTACCGCTGGACACTCGACAGGATGACAAAGTGGTACGATAAAAGACTGGCGGAGAAATCTGCACAAAACCAGCAAGCCTGACATGCAGGATTGGCATACGGCTAAAAGTGTGATACCTTTGTAGTGCAATCACATTTTAGCCGTTTGTTTCGTTTAAAGACCAGAGATGCTATCCTTTTTCCTTTGCGAAAGGCAATGCTACTATGCCGACGACAACTAATGAACTGTCTGTAGTCACTCCTGCTGACTGGGTGTCTGGACCTCCACAAGGCTCCTGGACGTATGAGGACTATGCCGCTCTTCCCGATGATGGAAATCGTTATGAAATTGTGAATGGAGTGCTTATTATGACACCTGCGCCCAGTCCAGAGCATCAAGATATCGTTGGGGAAATTTTTTCTGCGCTGCGAACTCACATTAAACTTGCTGGACTGGATAGAGTAGCAGAGAAGAAAATCATTGGTGCACCCGATCTGGTGGTTGAGGTGGCTTCTCCGAGTACCGCGGCCTATGACCGACTCACCAAGTATGAAAAGTATGCTCACGCTGGAATTAGAGAGTATTGGCTTGTTAAGCCTACGAGCCGTAGCGTCGAGGTGTTGGTATTAGAGGGCAGAGAGTATCGTTCACTTGGCATCTTTCGTGGAGAACAAACGTTGCCATCGCGGATAGTTCCAGACCTGCCTGTAGGCGTTGAGCGGTTCTTTGCATGATGTTGGTAAGACTGTTTCTTATTCGAATTCCATCACTGGCCGAATCTCAATGGAGCCGTCCGTGACGGCGGGAATCTTCGCGGCCACCTCTATAGCTTCGTCGAGGTCTTTGCAGTTTAGCAGGTAAAAACCGCCGAGTTGCTCTTTCGTCTCGGCGAACGGGCCATCCGTCGTCAACGTCTTGCCGTCGCGCACCCGCACCGTGGTCGCGGTATTGGTAGGCATAAGCGCAAAACCTGACTCCACTCCTCGTTTCTCTGTCTCAGCCCCGAAAGCATTGTAGGCCTCGTACTCGGCTGCCAGTTCCTCCTGGCTCAACTGTGCATGGCCAACCTCATCTTGATAGATCAACAGTAGGTAGCGCATTACTTTTTCCTTTCTTCAGAGCGGTAGTAAGTTGAAGAACGTTTTTTTCTCTTCTATGTAAACGACGAATGAGACACGGACAAATGGACAATTTTGCAATGCGATTCTACCCACTAGTATAGCTCAACAACAGCTAGAAATTCTTGTTAAACTCGTGCGAGTTTTTCCGGGTTCGCCACGATGCAGGCCCTCGCCGCCAAAGTGATCGCGCACCCAGGAATATACTGCCCCAAACCACAAAAATCAGCAGCGGATCGAAGACAATATGCACGCGCATATAGTCGTCTGGCCTGTAACCACCCAGGGTCGTAATGATCAGCGCATAACTTGCCAGCAAGACTATGGCCCCCATCTCCAGGGGTAATTGTTGAGTTCTCAATCTTCGCCCGCAGAACAGGACAAGCCAGAGAGGAATACAGAGCAGAAAGAACACATTTGCTTGATACAGGATGCGATCGAAAGACTTCATCAAAGCCAGGGGTTCATCAAATGGACCGTGGATGTTCGGTCGGATCGAATCATAATAGCTTGTCAGCGAGGGTGGAAACAGGGGAAGGGATTTGACGAGAAACTCCGCAGGGTGGTGCAGGATGATGGCGCGCGCCATAGTACCGGCAGGCAGGGAATAATCCCTTGCGAGCGCTGGTACATAGGGTAAGATATGATAGGGATCGCGGTCTTTAACCACCAGAATGTCCAGTTGGTGGCTGATCTGTGCATATTGTGGAGGCGCCTCATCTTGCATATTGTATTGCAGTACCTTCCCCATCAGGTTGAAATTCTCGACGGCAGTCAGCCCCGGATAATTATTCTGCCACGTGTTGATATAAATGTAGATGCCCACCAGCGTGTAGATACAGGTTAACGCAACCACTACATTGAGCAACACCACCAGGCCAGATCTCCAGCGCACACCCCGCCGCACAGCCACAAGCAGAACAAAGGCGAACAATGGTACCGGCAAATAGAGCCACTCGGGGCGCGTGAATACTAATAGCACCAGGCACACGACAACGAGCCAGAAGGCATGCAATCGTAACGTACGGACGTAATACACAACCGCCAGCGTCATCGTGGTAAGTAGCCAGAGCGCCAGGCCCTCAGACATCATGGGTTTGACGTAGGAAATGAGAATGACATTCGTCCCCACAATCAGCCCTATAAGGAATGCCATCCACGTTCTCTTAAAGACCAGAATCGCCAGTACATAAATCTCCATTGTTGCCAGCACGAAGAGGACATCCTGCGCAGCACTGACGGCCATCCAGTTGTGGTAACCAGCAAAGGCATAAACGAACGCGATCAAAAGCGGATATCCAGGCAAACGCCAGGCATCAACCAGAAAGTATGGATGGGTATAAAGGCGCTCCGCTACGACAAGATAGGCGGGTGTATCTGCATCGAATGTAACTCCTGGATAATTAACATAATAAGCCACTGTCACACTAACATTGATCAACAGGAGAAGTGCGCCAAAGAACAAATATTTGTGTGTCCGCCAATCTGTGATGAACCATTGTGAGAAAGAGTGAAAGAAATATCCTGGTTCTCGTGGAGTGGGATGAACGGAACTGCTTTGCTCAGTTCCTACCATTGAAGAAGGCTCATTTAACTCTAACGCACTATGATCTTTCATCATTACAACTCCTGTCTCGCTTTAAGAAAATCTGTTTTACGTATTTTACAAACGAAAACATAGCGCTCTTGATATCAGAATCCCTACTTCCCCCCCAACTTCTTCCCCTTCTCCAACGCCTGCTCCACTGTCCCTACAAACCAGAACGCCTCATCTGGAACATCGTCGTAGCGCCCCTCCAACAGTTCTTTGCACCCCTTGATCGTATCCTCAACCCTTGCATACTCGCCCGGAACATCCGTATAAGCTTCGGCCACAAAGAAGAGCTGAGACGAGGGGGTCAGATTCTCCCGAACGAACAGATGAAGGACAGAAGACTCACCAAGGAGCATAAATCCTTGACTCAGGCT
>VBHS01000185.1 GCA_005881295.1 Chloroflexota bacterium | reverse complement strand
TACGTGATAAATAGATGCATTACTGGCCTCGCTATCGCCATTGACGCCAGGAATGTGTACTGCTTCACTATGCAGCGGTGATGTCGCGTGATGATCCTCATCGTCGTTATCATCGTATGAAGCATTTGAAGGAGTTTTCGTCCAACTTCCAAGACCGTCCATTGTTTCTTCCATACGGATAGGCTCATGAGGGTTTGGCAAGTCGGCTGGCGGTAAGTTGCCGGAAATTACCGGTGTGGGACGCATAATCTGATCGAGCCTCATGGGTTGTGTTTCCTGTTTTTCTAAAGCGATGCGGTTCTCAACCTCAACGCGCAGTCGCTCAATCTCCGGGCGAAGAGCTCGGTTTTCTGTTGGAATACGTGTCCATTGTACCAGCGCTGCTGGAAAGTATCCGGCCCGGTAACAATAGAGGCCAAGCATTGCTCGTGCATCATAGATGTTCATACGCTGCCAGAGCGCAAGCTCCTCTGCTGGAGTCTCTATCACATTTTCGCTCGCTTCAATGAGTTCCACCAGGTGGTACAGGCGCAATCCCATGACCTGATAAGGGTAGCCGTAATAGAGGGCGAGTCTACGCCGCCGCGTACGTTCAGCAGGATGTTTGCCCACGAAGTAACGGCGGGTCCATGAGCCGCTTGACCAGACAAGCCAGGCAAGGATCAGCACTAAAATACGAACCAGGTAACGTTCCCAGGTTTCAGGAGCTTTACCGACTATCACACCCAACGCCGCGAAACATGCTCCCAGCGCCCAGGCGCCATAGACTAACCTCCGGCGATCCCAGCCGATCAAATCAAAATGATGGTGAAGCGGTGTGGCCAAAAATGGCTTTGGAAACTCCGTGTGATGAACGGGAACGGGTGTACTGGCATAGCGCAACATGAGCAACCGCTTGCGGAAGAAGGGAGTCAATACCTTCGCGGACATCAATGCTGAGAGGCCTTCCAGCACAAATGCGCAACCAATCAATAGCAGTGAACTTTCCTGTCTCGAGAAAATGGCAATCATCGCCAGGATGCCGCCGAGGCCCAGAGCACCACTATCTCCCATATAAATCTTTGCTCTTCGCTTAGCCATACCGCGCCGGGCGGCCCAGGACGATGGCCAGTTCAACGGTAGAAAGCCCAGAACACTACTGGCACACAGGAGAGACATAATTTCCAGTACGAGGCCCTCAGGATGGTGGACAGGATCAAAGTTGCCCGTGACGATGATGCCTAAGGCTAAAGCCGTGCTGAACACCAGTCCACCTGCCAGCCCGTCGATGCCATCGCTAAAGTCGACTGAAAGCGCAGTAACTGTACCGATAACGCTCATCAGTGGAATAAGTAGAAGTAGCCATACAAAATAAGCAGTTTGTCCAAAGGTAGCAATGTTTTTGCAATAAGTGAGTTGATCGTGCCGACCAGGGCACAGCAGTGGTCCAATAATAGGCAGGTCAATATAGGGTGAGTATGATTGTTTACCATTATCCGTGAGGAAGAAATACAGGAGGGCCGCTGCTACAGACATCAGCAGTAATCCAACAAATTTTGAACGTTCTGTTAGTCCCTCATTACTGAAAACTTTATGCCAATCGTCAATAAAACCGACGAACATGTAGCCCGCTGTGGCGATCAGGCCTATGATAAGAAGCGTCCACTGATCGCGAGTGAAATGCAAGAGAAAGCCTGCTCCGATAGCGGTCGCCATAAGTGCCAGGATCATTGCGGGTCCGCCGACCAGGGGAAGTTCAATGGTCTTGATGTCTCTTCCACTCGCAGGGAGGTCTGAGCGAATATCCGACCGGTGAGGACCAGGTTTAAATTCACCACTACGAAATCGAGAAAACAACGATTTAGCTATATAGCAGAGTAAAAAGCTTATTGTTGCACCGACGACAAAAATAAGACATAGATAGAGTGGTAATATAAACCATTGCGAAACCATATTCACTCCCAAAGGTGAAAAACAACCCAAACACTCACATGTTGAAACGTGAAAGAAGTATGAGCAGTAACGTAGTGAGAGAACCGGGTATCTTCAAGAACATTCTGAATCCTCTTTTCACGTTACTGTAGCCGTCGTAATTCTTCGCGCGCAACTCGACGATCATCCCAGGATACCTTTTGCCTGCCTACAATAATGCTTTGTTCGTGACCTTTACCCGCTAGTAAAATAGTATCACCTGCCCGTGCCTTTGCAAATGCTGCGGCAATGGCCTGAGTACGGTCCGCGATACACAAAAAGTCCCGTCCCTGGCGTTTCCCAACAACTTCTGCGCCGTGAGCAATTTCCTGCAGTATTCGGGTTCGATCTTCCTCACGTGGGTCTTCATCAGTAATAACGAAAAAATCCGCCATTTGCGCGGCTATGCGCCCCATTATTGGACGTTTCTGTATGTCTCGCTCACCTGCAGAGCCAAAGACCACCATCAGCCTGCCAGCGGTCAGCGGACGCAAGGTAGCAAGTACCTTCTCCAGGCTGTCAGGCGTATGGGCGTAATCAACGATAACCGAATAAGGCTGCCCTTCGTTGATACTCTCCATTCTTCCTGAAATGCCCTTCACATGTGCCAGGCCCTCGGCGATAGCTGCTGGGCGAATGCCCTGACTGTAAGCTGTAGTTATTGCTGCAAGACAATTACTCACATTGAAACGCCCAACCAACTGGGTCTCGATCATCAACTCGCTGTCTGGCAGCAGAACGTGGAAGCGTGTACTTTGCGCATTCAACTGTATATCTACTGCACGTATGGCAGCCGGTTGGTCGATACTATAGTCGAGGATCGGAACACGGCAATAGGGCTTCAAAATGTCATAACTGACATCATCGCGGTTGAGAATGGCGGCAGGTTGAATCCCCGGTCCTTTGTCTCTTCCCGGGTCCAGCATTTCAAAAAGACGTGCTTTAGCCCGGCGATAATTATCGAGGGTTTTATGAAAATCCAGGTGTTCGTGGGTAATATTCGTTACAACACCTACATCAAAGTTGCAGCCACGAACCCTTTGCAACTCCAGACCGTGAGAGGTAGCTTCGATGACGGCGTGCGTAACATCCGCATCAAGCATGCGCCGCAAGTACTGTTGCACTTCCAGCGCTTCAAGTGTACTCTGTCGTGTAGCATTCTCCCATTCCTGCCCGGAGATCCTGAAGTTCGCAGTTGTCATCAGACCCGTTTGTAATCCGGCCGCTTCAAATATCGCGCTAATGAGATTGCAGGTGGTAGTTTTTCCATCAGTGCCGGTAACGCCAATGGTACAGAGTTGTTGCGCTGGATAGCCGTAAAAGGCGCAGGCGAGATTTGCCAGGGCAATGCGTATGTCGTTTACTTCAATATAAGGTAGCGGCAAAGAAGATAGTGCTTCTTGCTGTAACGGCTCACCAATCGCAACGACTGCGCCCCTTTGAACTGCTTCGGCCAGAAATTTTCGCCCATCGGTATGAAAGCCAGGTACAGCGACAAACAATCCGCCTTTCCCTACCTCTCGCGAGTCATACGCGATTCCTGCGATTTCTATGTCTTCAATGCTTGGTGGCCGTTCTATCGCCCCCATTGATGCATCAGATACCTTCGTGCGCGCCTCAACTATGTGTACGCTCAATGGGCGCTGTTCTAAAGCTGAGAGCAAAGTTATTAATCGCATAGAAACTCTTCGCTAATAAAACATTGTTCGTGTACGGTGATAGGGTCGCATTCCGATTGCGCTTTGACCTAGGAGCCAGAGACGCATATCTATCTCGGTAGGGGTCATTGGATGATCATGTCGAGCTAATTCTTGTCGTAATAGCTCACACGCCCAGACTGTAGCTGCACGCAGTTCGACTTCCTCCTCGGAACCCGCCTCCAGTAATTCTTGAGCATCGATACGCTGAGCTAGTGAGGGATGATATTCGAGTACTCCATAGTGACGCAAGACTTGTGGCAACTTGTAATCAGCAAATATGGTAAGCTGATCCATATCAGTAAAGGCCCCCCAACTCTTTCCGCCAAATGCTCCGTATAGGTCAGCAACACAGATCTGTGCCCTTTTATAGAAGCGTACAAGACGGTTACGGTAGAGTACAACGTCGTTAAAAGAGGAAAAGTCCCTCGCAAGCAGTAACGTTAACTCGACCGCGTTACTATCAGCCTGTTCAATGGCGTGGATAAATTGGCCATCGTATTTCTCCAGCAAAACATGACCAGCTTCCCGGAGATTGTGTAGACGTTGTTCAAAGAGCGGAATCGTATGTTCGCCACGAAAGATATACGTTAAATCCTTTTCGCTAATATTGCTGAGGTAGGTTGCATCCCACAGGGGAATATCCTCTTCTACCGCGCGTTTTAGCGCAGCGGCTTCCGCCATGTAGCCGTTAAGCCTCTCTCCCTGGTAATCAATACACCAGCGAGGTTGATCTTTTTCTGCCCAAAAGCAGAAGTTCATTGCATCGAGGGAAAGGATCCAATTGACTGTGCGCTGCGTTCCATCGAAGAAGTGATAACGATCATACCAGGTAGGTGTGATCTGCTGTTCTTTGTCCAGCCACTCTCGAGCAAGACTTTCTACCCGCTCTGCATTGATCCACACGTACTCGCCTCGCTCAACCACGTCACGGGTACTACTTAAAACCCCTAACTGATCAATTTGTGGGGAAAGATAAAGTTCATCATCGTCAAGTTCATTCTTTTGCAGAAACTCTGTCATATAATTTGCCTCTCATGTTTCATGCACCTGATTCTACAGGTATCAGGAAAGATAGTCAATGTTCAAGCGGCATATGCATCAGTGTAGCCCGTTATGACTATCAACAAGAAAACAAGCGGCATTCTTGACGAGTTAATAAAAATCATGTTATCCTCATATTGGTTTCTTATCTGTTTCGCCAAAGTTCGTCACGCCAGCATCATCCGTTTGTGATGATATTTCACCTGTTTTTTATACCTCTAACTTTTTGGTAATCTAGGAGGTGTCCCTTGGCTTCATCTCAACGTCCAGCTAAAGAAGAACTCATCGCCCGTGATATGAAACGCCTGCATACCTTGGGCTACGCACAGGAACTCTTCCGTGCCATGGGTGGCTTCTCCAACTTCGCTATCTCCTTCACCATCATCTCGATCCTTAGTGGGTGTGTTACACTCTTTTACCTGGTCCCGACCACCACCGGATATTCGGCGGCTTCGATCGGCTGGCCGCTGGTCACCATCTTTGTCGTTATCGTCGCGCTGGGTATGGCTGAACTGGCTTCTGCATTTCCGACGGCTGGTGGCCTGTATTACTGGGCTTCGAAGCTTGGCGGACCTGGCTGGGGATGGTTCACCGGCTGGTTTAACCTGATCGGTCAGTTCGCTATCACTGCGGGCATCGACTATGGTGCAGCTGTCACTATTGACACGCTGCTTCATGCCTGGTTCCCTGCCATACCCGCAGTCTCCGGTTTTGCCGATCCCGCTACACAATGGACAACCCTGCTGATCTTCGCCGTCATACTCGCTTTGCATGCCTCGCTCAATATATTTGGCGTGCGCCTTGTCGCCTTGCTGAATGATATCAGTGTCTGGTGGCACATAGCTGGTGTGACCCTGATTGTTGTAGGTGTGGTGGGTGCAACTCTGCTCGCACTACAGTTCAATCCTGGCAATGCTGGAGTGTGCTGCGCCACCCGGGTGACGGGCAATGCTGTTCACGGCCTGAATTCTGCTGGCACGCTTTTCGCGGTTAATCAGACCTTCAACGCGACGGGCTTCCCCCTCTGGTATGCCTTCTTGATAGGCTTGTTGCTGGCACAGTACACGTACACAGGCTATGATGCTTCCGCCCATATGACCGAGGAGACCATTGGGGCAGAGACGCGAGCGCCGTGGGGCGTGGTTATGTCGGTGGTTGTGTCCGCTGTTGCTGGTTATGCTCTGCTGATGGGCCTTGTAGCAGCCTCTCCTGACCTGGCTGCGGCCGGCAGCTTTGTCAATGCGGTGCTGTACATCCTGCAAAGCCGCCTCAGCTATGTCCTGGGAACGGCTTTATTCGCCGTTATTGCAGTTGCGCAGTTCTTCTGCGGCATGTCCTCGATCACATCGAACTCGCGCATGATTTATGCCTTCTCACGTGATGGTGCGGTGCCATTCCACGCAACCTGGCATCGCCTGGACAGGGGGCGCACGCCGCGCAATGCCATCATCCTGTCGGCTGTGTGTGCCTTTATCCTGGCTTCCCCCACAGTAGTTAACTACACAGCTTATCTGGCTGTTACTTCTATTGCCACCATCGGCCTCTATATCGCGTATGCCTTGCCCATCCTGCTTCGCCTGATGTCAAAGAATTTCAAGCCCGGGCCATGGCACCTGGGAGCGTGGAGCAAGCCGATTGGGATTATCGCTGTAATATGGGTTGCCTTCATCTCAGTGCTCTTTATGTTGCCGGCAGCCTATCCCATTACAGCGACAAATTTCAACTACACGCCAGTGGTAGTTCTCGGCACCCTCTTGATTATCACGATCTGGTGGTTCGCCAGTGCGCGAAATTGGTTCAGAGGACCGGTCATTCAAGGTTCAGAAGCTGAACTCGAGGCGATCGAGGAAAGCGTGGGTGAAACTGTCCATGTCGAAGCCGGAGGCGCAGCCGGCGGCCAGTAAGATCCTCCGCCAAACGTAGGGGCGCAATGATGTAGATTAACAAATTATTCTGGCCACCCGTAGGGGCCGATTTATCGCGCCCACAGCCGATTGATCGGCCCTTGATGGATGGTTCGATATCCCCCTTAATTTGCTAAACTTCATCATTGCGCCCCAAGAGGCGTCAAGTTAAGGAGGAAGGAACACCGTTTTCCCGTAGGGGAGGGGACGCCTTGTGTTGTGCGTCGCCCTCGTCTTGGTCCCACGAGTCTTCCCCCTTCTGCCGAGGCGACTGGAACTGCGCTGGTCATAGATCCGACTCTTGCTGGCATACAACAACCTCACTATCACTCATCTTTTGCCTGAGGTTGAGCCACTACCTCTTCCTCACATATATCTTCAACTGGGTGTACGCTCGGTGCATCCACATTGATTGGCGTGATCTCTGTTTGAGGCTTGCAATTTGAAGAGTCAGCAACAGTACTCTGAGGAGTTTCTTCTGTAGGAAGAACATGCCCTGCTGGTTGTTCGACCTTGCCATTCTCTGAGGATCTCGCAGTATCAGAACGTCGCGCGCGACGAAATCGAATAAGCAAGTATGCTCCTACAACTACCGCCACAATCACAGCTGCACTTATCCAGCTTATATTCCTGGCAATTTGTTCTACCTGGGCGAAATTATCATGAAAGACGCGCCCTGCTAAGAAGCCAAGTGTGCCGAAGATGGTTGCCCATAGAATACCTCCTGCCGCATTATAGAGTAAGAATGTGAGCCAGCGCATGTTGTTAATTCCAGCAAGGAACGCAGCCCATGTACGCAGCACAGCTATAAAACGACCAAAGAAAACGGTCTTATTACCATGTTTCTCAAAGAACTGTTCAGCGCGCCTGAGATGCTGCGGTTTCAAAAAAACATAGCGTCCATATCGTTCGACCAAAGCGCGACCTCCTGTTCGTCCGATATAGTAGCCTATATTGTCTCCAATAATTGCGCCCAGCGCCGCAAAAGCGATAATCAGTCCAATATGTAATTGAGGTACAATAGTGGCTGCCGAAAATGACGCCAGCAGGAGCATTGTTTCACCGGGGAAGGGAATACCTGAACTCTCGATCATGATAAAGACCATGACAGCGAGATATCCCCACGAACGTAGCGCATCTTGCAAGACCTGCAAGGAGATAAGTGCTGCCAATGGATCGGTATGCCATTTGAGCATGCGAATTCTTAAAATGGGTAACCAGCGCATAGCTTTCCTTCTTTATGAAAAAACCTCTCGTTAAAAGTAAATCAGATATTTGTTGTGAGGTAAATCAGTAATTTTGTGTAGTTGTATAGGTTGTCTCTAGAGAATGCAAATCAGGTCCTTTTTTGAAATTGAGGAAAAAGATAAATACTACTAAGGGTAGACCAATCATCATTATCCAGTTGAACCCGCCCCAACCTCCTATAGCTACAAAATATGTGTCAAATGCAGTGGCGGAGAAAGTCAATGCAAAAGCCACCAGTGCTCGCCCGAAGCGATCACGGGTTGTGGGGAGACTAATGGCTGCCAGGCCCACAAGCCAGGTAACATACCACGAAAAGAACCATGGTGTTACTACAAGGAGTAATCCCAGCGTGGCGAGAGATGCGAGTATCATCATGCGCGTGGTGGGCATGCGCCATA
>VBHS01000184.1 GCA_005881295.1 Chloroflexota bacterium | reverse complement strand
AGGGCGAGGGTAGTGGCATTGGGGGTCACAGCGTAAGGAGGGGTATACTCGATGCAGCGTCCGATGACGACCGAACTGGTGATCTGTGGTCGTGCTTTGCCGCTGATGCGTGCCCGGGCAGTTAAATCCCAACGGCGCGCTACAGCCATCTCGTCTGCTTCGCCAGGTACATGGGCACAGGAGAGGGTGAGCAATGTGCGAGCATCCTGTGCCAGGGCGCGCAGGCGAATGGCCCAGAACTGTCGTTGTTTCTCTACCTCTTCTTCGGCGCAGATAAGCGGCTTACTTAACGTTTCAGGGGATGCTCCAATACTATGCCTGACGATGTCGGTAGCGCGAACGCCAAGGGAACGCGGTCCCAAGGGGTCTTCAGGAAGTAATGGGAGTGCCATAATGACTTCCTGTTCGTCAGGGGGTGTGTCTTTGAGCGCGACGTCAAGCGAGTAATAGGCTGAGACCGCGCGTTGAGCGAGTGGATAGCTCCAGAGCAGGCGCCCATCTTTTACGTTCCAAATGTGTAGACCCAATCTTCCCCATCCGGCCAGCAACTCGCCCTGAACGGAGAAGCGTAAGGCTCGCAGTGACTCAATGGTCAGCGCGGGATCGGCTGTGAAATGTGTCTGGGCCGTGCTGCTCTCAGTATGCCAGAGTAGCCCTTTGCCATCGAGTGTGCCAACAGCGATGCAGAAGCCAGCAGGTGTCGGCAGGCTGCTCAGCGAAGAGATGACGCCCAGGGAGGTGCGCAGAACCGGCCCGGTTTTGAGCGGTCCCTTTGTGCTAAAAATGCTGAGGCCTGAGAACTCGAGGTCGGCGGCGGGATCGAATTTATGTGGTCTTTGGCGAGGGCGCGATAGCCCCCCTCTGCGAAAGTCGATTGGGCCGACGTAGCCAATGATACCGCACATGAGGTCGGGTATCCTTTCTATTATTGGGAGAGGGTAGGGAGCATGATGACCGCAAGGGTCATCACTACTATACGACGGCTTCACTGGCTGAGGCATTCATAGTATAGTAGTGACAGGACTGTGAGAAGGGGTATAGACAAACGTTCTACTATCCTTTATACTTATCGGCAGGGGTAATATGTCGTACAAAGAAAGAGTAACAATAGCAATGCAAACGTCCTTTTCTAACGTGGTTGCGACCGCGACAGCTTATCTGAGCGAGATTGATCCGGTTATGCGGGCAGCCATTGAGCGTGTTGGTCCATGCACCTTAGAGCCCGATTCGGACATTTTCAACGCCCTCGTCGATGCCATTATCTCGCAGCAAATTTCTGTTAAAGCCGCAGACGCGATCATGGCACGTGTACGCGCCGCTCTACCAGAGGGAAAAGTGACGCCAGAAGCTCTTCTGCCTTTTGATTTTGAGCGATTGCGGACACTTGGTCTCTCAACGCCAAAGGCTCGTTATATTCGTAACCTTCTCGAGCACGTCTATAGTGGTCAACTACAATTAGAGATACTCTCAGAGCTTGACGATGAAGAGATTATCCGTCAACTCACAGCCGTCAAGGGCATAGGTCGCTGGACAGCCGAGATGTGTCTCATCTTCACTTTCGGAAGACCCGATGTATTGCCCGTCGATGATCTAGGTTTTCTTGAAGGTGTACGCGTGGCTTATCAGTTATCGGCACGCCCATCTAAGCAGGAACTCCGCGAGCGAGGTGAACTGTGGCGTCCATACCGTACCTTTGCTACATGGTATATGTGGGGGCTGCGACGACTAGAGATGGGGGTCGTCAAAGAGAAGACGCGAATTGTATCACTGTAATGGTTAGTGCTTACCTTTACTTACCCCGTTAAGAAGGAGCCACAATTTCTGTTGTATTTGATACACCAACTACAATATTTCTCTCCCATTACCTCTGTTACTAACCATTAGTGCGTATAAAGGCATCGCGCCTTGCCTGCGCTAATGCCTGTCCAGCGAAATCGGGACGTGTGGCTGCCGGTTGTCGATTCCTGGATGGCAGCGCGGTATCACCGATATTGCGGCTGACTATGAGTGCAATACTGGCGGCGAACAATGCAGCGCTTCATGCCAGAAGCAAGGGCATAGCCGCAGGATTTGCACCATGCGTGAGAGTGTCAATTGCAAAAACTTGTCGTACAATGCTAGTACATAATCAAGGGACCGTTTCGGGAATAAGAGGCGTCCTCCGTACATCCCCTTTTTTATGCACTGGCTGACACAGCGAAACAAGTGAAACAAGTGAAACAAGTGAAACAAGTGAAACAAACCTCACGGGAAACGCACTAGGGAGATGAAGCGAAATCGAGGGACATGTATAAGGATTCCCGGTTAGTATCGAAAGGGACAATTATGTCTGATATACAAGGACAGCATAAGCATACAAATCGGCTCATCAATGAGACGAGCCCATACCTGTTGCAGCACGCGCACAATCCGGTGGATTGGTATCCATGGGGAGAGGAGGCGCTGCAAAAGGCGAAGGGCGAGGATAAGCCTATTTTACTGAGCGTGGGCTACTCGGCCTGCCACTGGTGCCATGTGATGGAGCGCGAGTCGTTCGAGAATGAAGAGATCGCGGCCATGATGAACCGGTTTTTTGTCTCTATCAAAGTAGATCGTGAAGAGCGACCGGATATCGATGCCATCTATATGCAGGCGGTGCAGGCGATGACTCAGCAGGGGGGCTGGCCTATGACCGTCTTCCTCACGCCCGATGGCCGCCCTTTCTATGGCGGCACCTACTTTCCGCCGCGCGATCGCCAGTATGGACAGCAGACGATGCCGGGGTTTCCACGTGTCTTGCTGAGCATGGCTGAAGCCTACCAGGAAAAGCGACAGGACGTCGAGGAACAGGCGACGCAGTTGGCAGAGTATCTGCAGCAGCGCAGCGGCACCCCTTTTCGTCGCCGGGGGGAGGAGGCCGCGGGAACAATGCCTCTTGAGTTATTGGGCAGTGCCGGCCGGGAGTTGGCTGCGGAGTTCGACGCTGTCAATGGGGGCTTTGGCACTGCTCCTAAGTTTCCAAACACCATGTCCCTGGAGTTTCTGCTGCGCGTGCACCAGCACCGGCTCAAGGGCGAGATGAGCGCACAAACGATGTCGCCGGGAGAATTGGAGATCGTCGAGTCATCGCTACAACATATGGCTAAGGGGGGTCTCTACGATCAGCTGGGCGGTGGTTTTCATCGCTACTCCGTTGACGCGCAGTGGCTGGTACCGCACTTCGAGAAGATGCTGTATGATAACGCGCTGCTCAGCCGCGTCTATTTGCATACCTACCTTGTGACGGGGAATGCATTCTATCGGCGCATTGTCGAAGAGACGCTGGATTACGTTGTGCGCGAAATGACCTCTCCCGAGGGTGGTTTCTACTCCACGCAAGATGCTGATAGCGAGGGTGAAGAAGGTAAGTTCTTTGTGTGGACACCAGCAGAGATCGAGGCTGCGCTCTCCCCACGAGATGCCGGGCTCTTTATGCAGTATTACGATGTGACACAGAAAGGAAATTTTGAGGGGAAGAATATCTTACATGTCTCACGGGACGTTGAAGAGATAGCGAAAGCGGCTCAACTGAGCGGAAAGCAGGTGGAGGACTCGCTGCAGCAGAGCCGGTTGCAGCTCTTCCAGGTGCGCGAACAGCGCGTAAAGCCGGGGCGTGACGAGAAGATCCTGACATCCTGGAACGGGCTGATGCTGCGCAGTTTCGCGGAGGCGGCGCGGTACCTGGAGCGCGCCGATTACCTCCAGGTCGCCAGCAAGAATGCCGAGTTTTTGCTGGGAGAGTTACGTCCTGAAGGCCGATTGCTGCGCACGTATAAGGATGGGCGAGCGCGCTTGAAAGGTTACCTGGAAGATTACGTCTTCCTGGCAGATGGACTGCTGGCATTGTACGAGGCAAGTTTTCAGCCACGCTGGTTCATTGAAGCGCGCGGGTTGATGGATGAAGCGATCGCGCTGTTTGCCGATGAGCAGAATAACGGATTCTTTGATACGGGCAGTGATCACGAGGCACTGATCAGCCGCCCAAAGGATATCATGGATAACGCTACCCCTGCCGGTAATAGTGTTGCCGTCGATGTTCTACTGCGGCTGGCGGCATTTACTGGTGAGGAGAGCTATCGCCAGCGTGCGGACGACTACCTGCAGCCTATTGCGGATGTAATGGTGCAGCACCCACAGGCTTTTGGGCATGTAATTGGCGCGCTGGATTTTGCTCTTTCGGCGGTGAAAGAATTTGCTATTATGGGCAATCCTTCCGAGGCTGATACCCGTTCGCTGCTGGGAGTCATCAATGGACGCTATCTGCCCAATAGCGTGCTGGCCTGTGCTGATCCAACTGATCGTGAGGCTGTACAGGCTGTGCCATTGCTGGCGGATAGACCATTAAAAGAGGGTAAAGCAAGCGCCTACGTCTGTCAGAATTTCGCCTGTCTTGCGCCTGTCAATACAGCGGAGGAGTTGGAGGAATTGGCATCTTGAGATCATGTTAATCTATGCCTCGCTTTATGCCAGAGCAGCTGGAGAAATATCCTGCCAATCCTGGGAGAGGAGCGTTGCAGTTCGCGCTCTTCAACAGACTGAGGAGCCTGGTGGGGAGGGGCCCAGCGTTCTCGTACAAAGAGTTCTGTCAGCCGCCAGAGAGGGCGCGCTTCCCGGGGTACACGCTGGCACAGCGCCTGGCTGAACTCATATGGTGTCTGCCAGGCGCGCGGAGATAAGCCCACCATGCCGGCGAGGCGACATACACGCCAGTATGCTCCGGCAACGAAGGAACTACCGGCGTAGAGGTTGCGCCACCAGTATCTCCCGATGGCAACGAGCAGTACAAGGATGGAACCAGCTAGCGCGACCAGGGATAGCTCTACCAGCATGTTCTGGCGGTTCGCGGCGCCAGATGATATCGAGCCCCCATTGGTTGGAGGGTCGGATGGTGGCCTCAGGGGAGTTCCCTTTTTCTTGTGCGCGGGTGTTGCTGTAGGAGCGGGTTTAGAGGGCGTTGGTTTCGCCGCAGGCTGCGTCACCGGTTGTGAGCTGTTCAAGGCAAAGCCAGGGGTGGGATCGAAGTTGATCCAACCATAGCCAGGAAAGTAGGCCTGAACCCAGCTATGCGCGTCACTTCCATCTACCACCCACACTTTGCGCTGGCTATCCAGGTGTCCATGGGAAAAGCCATTGATCACGCGGGTAGGGATCCCCAACAGGCGGGCCATGATCGTCATAGCAGTTGCATAATACGTGCAGTAGCCATGACGTGTCTTCAACAGCCAGGAGATGGCATCGACATTGTCGGGGACAGGGGGGTTATCCAGAGCATAGGTAAACTGCGTCTGATTGCTGAGATGAGACTCGAGCATCTTAAGAGCATCATACATACCTGTCGCGCCCTGCGTCCATTGCTCGGCTGTATGCAAGACCTGGCGCGATAAGCCGTTTGGGACCTGCAAGTAAAACAACTGCAGCGTGGTCAGGTTTGAAGCTCCACTCCAGTAATCCGGGTTATCTTGTGGAAACGGCACCGGGGATAAATCCCGGGGAGAGGCCGTCGAAATGAAGGATGTGACCTGGTAATGTTCTCCCTTCGACAATGGGCTCTGCTGCGACCAGGCAGAGACAAAAGGATTACCATAGAGTGTCGTGGCGACGTCAAATGTTGATGGTTGTGAAGGGCCGAAAAGGTAGTGTTTCTTCCCACCAGGCGGCTGTACGATCGTTATCGAGGTATTGACAGGTGTGTAGCTGACGCTTGTATCGTTCGGCAAGGAGGCCCTGGCGTCATAATTCTGCCCGTTAGCAAGGTCAGAAGATGTCCATGTATGGCCATCGAAATGATCATAGCTGAATCCTGGCAGGTACTGCGCAGCGGGGTTACTACTCGTGTAATGCAACACTTCGCCAGCGGGAAGGTGAACACTGCCAGCGATGGTCAATTGATCTCCAAAAAAATTTGTCGGGGTCTGGTAAGGTTGCAGTATTGATCCCGTGTTCTGCAACGACAGGTGGCCCTGGGTAACGTTGGCCCAGGCATTATCGATATTATTCCAGAACGTGACGCCTGTGCTTGGTTCGCTCAGCACTGGAAGAGCCCATGCTGAGAGTAAGGCGAGCAGTAATAAGGCCGAGGCGATTTGTATGAAACGCCTCGTTATGCCACGCAGCCAGGAACGATCGATATACAACCCCTGGCTTTTCCAGTCTTCTAACTGTGTCGCCAGCTGGATACGTCCAATGAGGAGAATGAGGGCCGCCAGCATGATGGCGATAACAAACGATATGTTCTGCTTTACATAATTGAGATTGATCAGAAGAACGGAGCAATAGACCAGGGCGACAAGCCAGGGGAGGTGAGCATGATAGATGAGCCATGCTCCAAAGTATCCCAGAAAGAAACTGAGAAAAGAGAGATAGAAAAGAAATACCATTTCACTGTTACTTACGCGACTGGGATCAGTCAGTACTGCTCCTATGCCTGCTATTAATAGTCCCCAGAAGACGCGATAGGCGATAGCGCTGGTGAGCCAGATCGAGAGCCAGTGGCCGATGAGACAGGCGGCAACATGTAGGATTGGCTGCGGTAAACGGTGTATCTTGGCGATAGCAAGGCCGACGAAGAGGCCAGCAATAGCACTCCAATAGAGGATAAAAGTATGACTCACCCAACCAACCGAACTGATAGAGTAAACGACGCAGCATACCGCTGCGGCCAGGAGCAGCATTGCTAACCAGCCTTCTTTTGGCGCTAACACCAGGCAGAATTTCGACGTTCCTCGTGTGAATTGCAGGGTTGGAGATGACGGCACTGGTCCTGGAGGTTCGTATTGTGGCTGCTTACGCTGGCCTTGTATATCTATGTTGGGCGAGGCATAGGGCTCAACAATATTCGACCTCATTAAGAACTCCTCCAGGTGGCAAGCATTACTTTTTTGAGCGTTGTTATAAAAGACGCAAACGTAAATCAAATTGTATCATACCTAAACTAAGTTCCTAACAGTCCTCCTCTTGCCAAAGAATGTGAGCAAAAGACTGGAGCCCTGAATTGCTCGCATTGATACTATTGTATTATTTATAAAATAAGGAACGCATTAAAAGAAAATTAGAATCAACTTAAAGACGTCATTGTTGACTTGAAATATTAGTATGGATAGGGTAAGGTGTGTGTAGCAAATGCGAAACGGCTGAATCAGATTGAGTTAAGCCGAACAACATTCATAGCAAAGGAACATATTCAAGCATTTGCCGCAGTCTAAGAATAGATCTAGAGAAGATAAAAGAAGGAGAATTACATCATGTTGTTAACCCTTGTTTGGTGGATCATCGTTGGTTTGATTGCCGGCGCCCTCGCGGGTATGGTTATGCGCGGCGGCGGGTTCGGTATCGTCGGTGACATCATCGTCGGTATCCTCGGGGCGATCATCGGTGGCTTCCTGGCTGGATTGCTGGGTATCGGCTCATCGAATATCATCGTCAGCATCATTATCGCATTCATTGGAGCGTGTATCCTGATTGCGATACTGCGAGCCGTCAGCGGTAGTGGTCGCTTTGGTGGCCGCACGCTATAAGCTGGCAATAGGAAAATCTGTTAAGGATAGAACAGACTGCTAACAGTTAATGGTGAAAGAAGGGCCTGTCCGCGGCGAAGTCGCGGACAGGCCCTTTATCGTGAAAGCATAAAAGCTTATTGAAACCATAAAATAAGCAGGCTAGTTACCCGCGTTCGATGCCTATTCCTTCAATGATGACTTCCTGCCCTGGTAGATGCACGACCATAATGTATTCACCAAGCGGTACCCTGCTGAATACAATGTTTCCCAGGTCGTCTACCATGGCGCAGCAAATCGAGTTTTCCAATTTTCTTTCTTCTGTATTACTATCCTGTTGTGCGCTGTAAAGTTCGGCCTGCGCTCCCTCGAAGGCGTCTACACTTTCGTTGCTATTGGCGCTGGTGAGGATGCCAAGCAACATGTGATCGCCATTGCTTGCACGTGAGAGGTGTAGTGAGATATCGGTAGCCTCGGCGCGGTACTGGCGCGGCCATGCTTTTTCGGACACAGTGTGCCCATTGCGCAGGACCAGTTGCGCCTGCTGACGGAAAAGGGTGGCATAAATGCGGCGTACGGCTACCAGTGGCGCTGCTTCGCGAGACGGCTCAAGAAGGGGCTGAGCCATAAAACGCCGCGTCACAGCAACCTCGGCAGTACAAAGGGGACAATCCAATATATGGGATGCTATACGTGTCCGTTCTTCGTCAGGCAACAGATCGGCGCAATAGAGGCTTAGCTGTGTCCCACTGGGGCAGAGACGACGATACAGTTGGGAAACAATAGAGGAGTTGACTAGTTTGTATTCAGCCAGACGCTGCTGGCATATTTCGCACTGTTCCAGGTGTTCACTCGTCGTCGTTGACAGAGGTTGCTCATCGAGAGCAAAACCCAAAAGTTCCTCGTCGTTGGGGGCCATTGCGTCCAAGCAGTCCATCATTAGTAGTTCCTCATTCTCTGGCACGAAATTCACTTACGGGTCAAGTTAACGGATCAGTCAGGCTTGATTCTGTATGTGTTGCCTTTTAAACGTCGCAAAACGGTTTTTTAGGGCCTCAATTTCGTGCATTCGTGCTGTTCCCTTAAAACTCACCATCGCCCAGCAGCCAGCGCAGCCGGTCTTTATTGCGTCGCAATCGATCGATGATATTGCGTGTCAAACGAAAGATTTCATGAACATCGTTGAATTCCCGCGGGAGAAGCTGTACAATTTGCCTGGGCTTGAGGCCGCAGTAGTAGAGCAAATAGGCCAGCCGTTTCTCGCGTGCGTTGGGAATAAAACCTTTGATGACTTCCCAACGTTGATTGCTTTCATCAGGTTCGGGTGCTACTCGTTCAAAGTTCTCCGGTATTGGAATCTCTTTCTGGCTTCGCAATGTATCTATGATAACACTATTGACGCAGGCACGTAAAAAAACGAGCGCTCCGGCCAGGGTAGTAAATTCCAGGGTCTTATTGCGTACTGTGACCCTCCAGAAACGTTCGAAGGTAAGTGCAACAAAATTCTCTTCGCTATCGATATCACGGACCGCCTCTCTCTGGGGATGACGGCGTACCCAGCTCAGCACGATGCCATGAAAGCGCTCCGTCAGCACTGACCAGGCACGAGAGTCTTGCTGCAACAGCGCGCGCCGGAAAATTTCCAGGCAACACTGGTCGTTGTGTGGCTCCCTCTGATTGTACTTCTGTATTTCGCTCATACAGCGCGATGTAAGCTCTGATAGGCTCATTGAGCGCGGAGGTTTATCCATCTCGATGCCCATGCTCTCGACCTCTCTCTTCAGCACTGCTGAAGTAATGTTGTCGATACGAAATCAAGCTGTTATGTTGATAGACGTATACAAGCGCTACAAGTCAAATGATGTTTCCAGGTATTAAGAACACAAACGACTCATTTGCATTCCGAGCACTTAGTTAGTCTGGTTGGCTGCGGCGTTTTACTGACAATGTAGGGTATGTACAATAGATCTCGCCCAAAACGATGAAGTATTATGGAAGCGAAAAGTTCAGGTTATTGTCGTTAGTTTAACGCAGCCCACGGATAAGTGTCAAGTTATTTTGAATGTAAAATGTACTTAAAACAGTT
>VBHS01000183.1 GCA_005881295.1 Chloroflexota bacterium | reverse complement strand
AGCTACCGGAGACGTACTGAAGCAGTGAGCATAGCTTCGCGAACGCCTTCTCGTCCACGCTCCCGTGCTCCTCAAGGCTGGCACGAACATGAGCTTGCAACTGTTCAATGCTCCAGGGTCTCCCTGCGACTCCGATGACGGGCATGTCGAGGTGCCCGTGCCGGATCATCGACTGCAAGGCCGGGAAGACCTGTTTATACGCAAGGTCGCCCGTAACTCCAAAGAAGACGAGCGTGTCTGAATAGGTATCTGTCATGATGCACCTTCTGACTTAGGATTCTCCACTTCCAGGTGGCCGCCAAACTCGAACCGCATTGCGGATAACAACCTGTTGGCGAAATCGGCCTCCCCACGTGAGCTGAAGCGTTCGTAGAGCGCTGAACTCAGCACAAGGGCTGGAACGGACTCATCGATGGATGCGGCAATGGTCCAGCGCCCCTCCCCAGAATCCGATACCCGGCCCGAGAATTTGTCGAGGTTGGGGCTCTTGAGGAGCGCACTGGCCGTCAGATCCAGCAGCCACGAGCCGATCACGCTGCCGCGCCGCCAGACTTCAGCCACATCAGGAAGGTTGAAATCGTACTGGTAGTATTCTGGATGCTCTAGCGGGGATGTCTCGGCGTCGATCAGTTGCTGATTCTTGCCGACATTAGCATGACGGATAATATTCAATCCCTCGGCGTAAGCGGCCATGACGCCATACTCGATGCCGTTGTGGACCATTTTGACGAAGTGGCCTGCACCGTTTGGTCCACAGTGGAGGTAGCCTTGCTCGGCAGTTCCCCCCATGTTCTCCCGGCCGGGAGTGCGGGTTGCTGCATCGATGCCGGGGGCCAGGGTAGTGAAGATCGGGTCGAGATGCTTGACGACCTCGTCCTCTCCACCGATCATCAGGCAGTAGCCGCGCTCAAGTCCCCAAACGCCGCCACTCGTGCCAACGTCAACGTAGTGGATGTCTTGAGCCTTGAGCTCGGCGGCGCGCCGGATATCGTCGTGATAGTATGAGTTGCCGCCATCGATGACGATGTCGCCGGGAGCGAGGTGCGGGACAATGTTACCCAACGTCGCATCCACTGAGGCCGCGGGTACCATGAGCCAGATAGCGCGAGGCGTGGAAAGCTTGTTGACGAGATCTTCCAACGACGTTGCTCCGTGCGTGATGGCCCCCTCTTTCTGGAGTTCCTGCACTTTTTCCGCGTGGCGGACATAACCGACGACAGTATGACCAGAACGTAATAATCGTTGTGCCATGTTGGCGCCCATGCGCCCAAGTCCGACCAATCCGAGTTCCATAGTCTGTTCCTTTCTCTATACCTCCATTCGGTGGCTGGTACAGTGAGCAAATTGTTTTCTGTGTCTACTATATCATAGTACACGACTCAAACGCGTTCGAGTGTTCAACAAGGGGAATTATTTCGCAAGGGATTGCGATGACGGGTCTGAAAGGCTAAAATGGGGTAGGCGCGGCCGAATAAGGAATGAGACAGCTGAGGATGACAAGATGAACATGGACCCTTCTGCGAACAATCAGGCGCATGCTCACCCTGATGGGGAGGATCACACCGGTCGACAAGCTGACACAGAGGTACAGAGTCGTCCGGCGACTGTCCTACCACCTCCGAGCGATCTTGTGGCTGAGTCGGGAGCTTGCCAGGTCACGATGCGCTGGCAACCGGTGGTCGGGGCGATGGGCTACTTCGTTCATCGCAGCGAATCTGCTCATGGCCTATTCGTACGCCTTGATCATGGTGGGATGGGTGATATGCTTGCCGTGCCGGGACCACTGTTCGCCGATACGACAGGCATACCCGGCAAACGGTACTGGTACGCAATCGCCTCGATCTTTGATGTGAATGTCCCCCCGGGTGAGCTTTCGGCGCCTGTTGAAGCGAGCCCAGGAGTGGAGAACGCGCAGCCGCTGACTCTGCGCGTCCAGGCAAGGACAGCGGCAGGGCAGCTCGACCCTGTCTGGCATATGCTCGGCTCTGAGCACCTCTCGCAGCTGTTCTACGGCGAGGGACCTGGCGGCAGCCAGATCGGCGCCGAGTTCCAGGAGGCCCTGAGCCTGGCGCGGAGCGAACTTGGCGCCACACACATACGTGCCCATGCCATTCTAGACGATGAGCAGGGAGTGTACAGGGAAGTTGCAGGGGAGGCCAGCTACGATTTTACGGCCATTGATTGCATATACGACCGCCTGCTGGACCTGGGTCTTCGTCCCATTGTAGAGGTGTCTTTTATGCCGCGTGATCTTGCGTCCAATCCCGTGGCGACGGTTTTCACGTACCGTGGGATCACATCACCGCCACGCGACTGGCAACGCTGGGGTGAGCTGAATCGCCAGCTCGCTGCGCACCTGGTGGAGCGCTATGGCATCGAAGAGGTCAGCCAGTGGGGCTTCGAGATCTGGAACGAACCCAACCTGGTAGGGTTCGGGCCCAACTTCCCAGGGTTCTGGACAGGCACCCAGGTGGATTATTTCCGACTGTACGACCAGGCTGCCCGAGCCATCAAGTCCGTTGACGAGCGACTGCTAGTGGGGGGACCGGCTACGGCAGCGGTGGGATGGATAGCCGACTTTCTCGACTTCGTGCGTCGAGAGCGTGTGCCGCTGGACTTTCTCTCGACCCATTCCTATAACAATCTGCCGTTAGACTTGCATCAGACGCTCAAGAGCTACGGCTTTGAAGGGGTAAGAATCTGGTGGACGGAATGGGGTGTGTCACCGACGCATTTCGGCCTCGTCAACGACTCGGCATTTGGCGCCCCATTTATCCTTCATGGCATGAAGAGCGTACAAGGACGCGACGACGCTCTTGCTTATTGGGTGATCAGCGATCACTTCGAAGAACTGGGCCGGGCTTCACAGCTTTTCCACGGGGGGTTCGGCTTGCTCACGATTGGAAACCTGCACAAGCCCCGCTACTGGGCCATCGCTCTTGCGGAGGGCCTGGGGACAGACCTCGTCCAATGTGAACTGCGGGGCGATGGCGCCAGGTCGCTGGTAGACGCCTGGGCAACTCGCAAGCCCGATGGTACGATAGATATCCTGGCGTGGAACGGCACCCTCGATCAATCGAAGAGCCAGGGCGACCCGCTGCTGGATCGTCACCTCGAGGTGCGCATCGAACAACTAACGGAGCGGGCATACCAGTGTTCACTGGCACGTGTCGATGCCGTTCACTCGAACATCGCGAACCACTGGAAGTCGGAGGACGCCTGGCCTACAGCAGAACAATGGGCGAAGCTGCACGCTGCCGACATGCTGGATGAACATCCATTACCGGATATAGTTCCGCATAATGGCATTGCTCACGTTGATTTCGACCTGCCGATGCCAGGAGTCGTCCGGTTACGGCTCACCCCCAAATAGGCCTGGTACCGAGATCAAGCCGATAATTGTGATGACCTGGGAGAACCAGATCCTGGCCCACCGCGATCACTCCATCCATGGGGGATTCCTCTCTTGTTTCTTTCACTCCTCCATGTTATCGTTTTAAGAACGATGAATTTCATGAAAGAAATGGGGTCAAAGTATGGAGGAAGAGCAGATTTTGCGCAAGGTGAAGATAGAAGGTGGTAATCTACGCTTTAGCTCAGCCCACTTTATCACCTATGGCGGGAAATGCGAACGCCTGCACGGCCACAATTATGGCGTGCTGGTTGAAATAGAGGGGACGCTCAACGAAGATAACCTTGTTTTTGATTTCACGGTGCTGAAACGGTTTACAAGGGAGATTTGTCAGAAGCTCAATCATCGTTTCCTGCTGCCATTGCATAATCCCCACCTGCAACTGGCTGCCACTCCTGAAGCGTGGGAGATTCAGTTTCAGGATAAACGCTATGTCTTTCCTCGCAGTGACGTTGTGGAATTGCCCATCGATAACTCCACAGCGGAACGCATTGCTGAGTATGTCTGTAGTGAACTCATGGTCATGCTTGGGCAGTACAATATCTCGCATCTCCACACGATTATGGTTGGCGTTGAGGAGGCACCAACTCAGATGGCCTATTACCGTAGGCCACTGCACAACGAGGAGTGAGCCTGCCTGATGCGTTTGGAACAGATAAACCGTGCTGGAGCTCCAGGTGATGTAGCAGGAGCGGTATGATACCTGGCAGCCCCAGAGTTGTAATTTATCAGTGTTCTCAGCTTTATTCCGTTACTATACTGCGACCAACAGCCTGTGTTACGGCCTGAACCTGTGGCATCAAGCTTTGAAACTGATCAATGGTCAAGGATTGGGCACCGTCCTTCAGCGCTTCATCGGGGTTAGGGTGTACTTCTATCAATAGCCCATCGGTACCTGCAGCCAGCGCAGCCAGCGACATAGGTGCAACGAGATCGCGTCGTCCCGTACCCTGGCTGGGATCGGAGATGATCGGCAGATGTGAGAGGCGCTTGATCAGTGGTATGGCGCTGATATCCATCGTATTGCGGGTTACCTTCTCAAAGGTGCGAATGCCGCGCTCGCAGAGGATCACGTTGCGGTTGCCTTGCGCGAGAATGTACTCTGCTGCTAACAACCACTCCTCAATGGTGGCGGACATACCGCGCTTGAGCACCACGGGTTTGTTTGTGCGACCTACTTCGTCAAGGAGCATATAATTTTGCATGTTGCGCGTGCCGATTTGCAGGATATCGGCATATTCACAGACCATCGGTACATCTGAGGGTGTCATTACTTCAGTAATGACGGCCATACCAAACTCTGAGCGGGCATTGGCGAGCAGTTTCAACCCCTCCTCACCCATACCGCGGAAGCCATAAGGCGAGGTTGAGGGTTTGAAGGCTCCCCCACGCAGGATGACGGCTCCTTCTTTGCGGACAGCCCCTGCCGTGGTCATCAACTGCTTTTCGCTTTCGACAGTACACGGTCCGGCCATCATCACAACTTCGGAGCCGCCAATTTGCACGCTACCCAGGGAGACACACGGCACGGGAATACTTACACGAGTATCCTCAGGGTGAAACTCTCGACTGGCTAGTTTGTAAGGTTTGGAAACGCGCAGCACAGAATCGACGCAGGGGAGACATTCCAGAGACTCGCCAAGGGTGGGATTGATGCCACCAATACTCCCGGGTGTGCCAGAAGGGCCAACAGCGCCAAGGACACCGATGATGGTGCGTTCTACACCTCGCGAAGGGTGTCCGCTTAAACCGTGGTTCTCGAGGAAGGTTAATACATTGTCGATGTCTTTGTCATCGCAATGCGCTTTCATAACGACAATCATGATCAAAACTCCTTTAATAAATGTGTCAAAATGGATTATTGCTGCTTCGTCATTGCCAGCGCCTCGGCCTATCTTGACACCATTGTCATGACTGCCTGCTTACTGTAGATGCTCTTGCTTAGCTTTGCTGTCTGCAACGAGTATCTCGTGTTCATTGCTCAAAACCCGGCCGCAGATTGACTGCACGCCGAAGATAAATATGCTGTAATTCCGCCGCGCTACGTGTAGTATTGACATGAACTAAGATACGAATGCACTTCTCCAAGCTGTGAGGAACAGGTATTTCGCGGGCACACATCAACGCTACATTATTCCAGCCAAGCTTACGTGCGGCCAATGCTGGAAATTCTGCGTCCAGGTCTTCTGTGACGGTGAAGAGAGCGCTGGCCACATCTTCCGCGCGCAGGTCATTGTTCTGGATGAGCAATTCTAATAGCTCCGTCGTAGCCGCCAGTATTTCTTCTCGTTCATTTCGTTCGACAGTCGTTGCTCCTCTGATACCCCGACAGTACATGGATCGACTCACCCCTTTTGTAGTTCTATCTACCCGCTCTACAGGTATATACGTGAGATATTTACGTATATCGACCAGAGTTGATATGTTGTCTATTGTAAGGGATGAAAGCAAGAGGAAGAAAGCATTGAGATGCCATTCCCGGTGCAGGTCTTTTTTCCGCTATTTCCGTTATCTCTTACGAAGGCTTTCGATATATTTTTTCACTGCTTCGACCTGTTGACTCTCCGGGTGCTGATCGATGAGATTGACCAGGGCGCTGCCCACAACTGCTCCTTCGGCGTAGTTTGTAACCTCAGCAATGTGCTCGGGCGTTGAGAGGCCGAAGCCAACGACCAGCGGTAGGTTATGGTCTTTCGTATAGCCACGGACCCTGGTGATGAAACTACGTAAATGTGTTGATATAGCCGACCGTGAACCAGTGACACCAGTGAGCGAAACACAGTAGAGAAATCCACCTGGGCCATTTGTTGCGGTTTTGACGATCTGGGCAATACGGTCATCGCTGGTGGTAGGAGGCACGAGGAAGATCAGCGCAAGTCCATGCTGGTTTGCAGCCTGTTGCAACGGCAGCGCCTCTTCGGTAGGGAGGTCAGGAATAATGAAGCCACAGACGCCGCTGGCCGCAGCTTCCTGGCAGAAACGCTCAAGGCCGTACGCCAGGATAGGATTATAGTAGCCCATGAAGAGCAACGGGACAGCGCATTGTGACGCGACCCGGCGAGCGATCTCCAGGCAACCATTGACAGTCATCCCGCGTTCAAGTGCAACATGTCCTGCGTGTTGGATCGTTGCGCCATCAGCAAGGGGATCGCTGAATGGCATGCCGAGCTCAATGATATCGGCTCCACCTGTGGCTGCCGCCAGTACAAGCTCTATGCTTTGTGCTGCCGATGGATAACCGCACATAAAGTAGGGAATGAGTATGCCTCGCTCTTCATTCTGTGCACGCTCGAAGGCGTGCGTTATCCTGGTTGCTGGTAATATAGTGGCATGGTGTCTGCGTTGTACGCTGTTCTTGTTCGTCGTTTGCATCATTCATTCCTTTCTTACAGCGTCACATTCAATGCCTGTGCCACGGTAAGCATATCTTTGTCACCACGTCCTGACAGGTTCACAATGATCAGAGACCCCTCGGGAATCTCCCTACGATTCCCCATTTCCAGCAGGTATCCCAGGGCGTGTGCTGGTTCCAACGCCGGGATGATGCCTTCACTCTGGCTCAATGCTTGTAATCCGCGCAGTGCGGTTGCATCGTTGGCTGAAACGTAGGTTGCGCGGCCCGTCTCTTTCATATAGCTATGCTCAGGCCCTACACTGGGATAATCGAGCCCGGCTGAAATGCTGTGTGTATCCAGTACCTGCCCATCGCCATTTTGCAGGAGATAACTCATTGCTCCATGAAGTATCCCTGGTCTACCTGCTACTAATGTTGCCGCATGCTGCCCCGCTTCCAGACTGGTCCCTCCAGCTTCCACCCCTAGCAGTTGAACATCTAATACGCCAGCGAAGGGATAGAACATACCAATAGCATTACTGCCGCCACCTACACAGGCAACGACCATATCAGGCATGCGTCCCTCTTGTGCGAGGACCTGTTTGCGTGCCTCTTCGCCAATAATGGCCTGGAAGTTCCGCACGATACGCGGGTAGGGGTGCGGCCCAACCGCTGACCCGATAAGGTAGAAGGTTGTCTCAACATTGGTGACCCAGTCACGAATTGCCTCATTAATGGCATCTTTCAATGTACGACTGCCACTGCCGACCGAGCGAACCTCAGCTCCGAGTAACTTCATGCGGAACACGTTGAGCGATTGGCGTTGAATATCGATCTCGCCCATATAGACAATGCATTCAAGTCCGAGCATTGCGCAGACGGTAGCGGTCGCAACGCCGTGTTGACCAGCGCCAGTTTCGGCAATGATGCGTTTCTTGCCCATACGCCTGGCCAGCAAACCCTGACCCAGCGCGTTGTTAATTTTGTGAGCACCTGTGTGTGCCAGGTCTTCGCGTTTGAGGTACACTTTGATGTTGGGTGCGACCATTTGCGAGAAGCGCGGCACATAATGGAGCGCTGTTGGGCGCCCGACAAAAGTGGAAAGCTGTGCTTGTAGCTCGAGTTGGAAGCCAGGGTCGTTAGATGCATCGAGATACGCCGCTTCTAACTCTGAGAGTGCGGTCATCAAGCTTTCGGGAACAAACTTCCCTCCGAAGGGGCCAAAACGGCCACGCTCGTCGGGGTAGAGGTTATGCTGATATGTCCCTGCTTCTTTTGTGTGATATGTTTGCAAAGTTCTATTGCCTTTCAGTTTATGGATTTACGGTGGAGAAAATACAAGAAATAAAAAGTTGTGGCTACGCATCTCAATGTATCGCGGCACTCATGCGCACGTTCTTAATGAATGCCTGTATCTTTGCCACATCTTTGGTTTTGTTGGTCTCTACCCCGCTGCTGACGTCGACACCCCATGGTCGGACGCGGGAAATTGCCTCCGCCACATTCTCTGGTGCCAGGCCCCCGGCGAGTATGATAGGGCTATCCTGTACCACGGAGCGCGCAAGATCCCAATTGTGTGTCGTGCCTGTTCCGCCCCAGGCGCTAGAAGGTGTATCGAGCAGAATGCGCCACGCAGCCTCTTGATAGGCTTTGACCAGGCCGTAGTCCTTATTATCAGCGAGTTGAAGCGCCTTGATGACGGGGCGCTTGATGAACTGGCAGAAGTCTGGCGGTTCATTGCCATGCAACTGTACAAAGTGTAGCCCGACCTGTTCAACAACTTCGTTGATAAAGTCAGCTTCCTTATTGACGAAGACACCAACAAGATCAGGTGCAGCCTGTTCATCTCCAGGTGAAGAGGAGAAACGCGTGTCTTCTAGCAGCATTTTTACCTGTGCTGGTTCTATGTATCGATGACTCGGCTCGTAAAACATGAGGCCGAGCATATCTGCACCAGCTTCTGTCGCAGCATTCAGGTGTACCTGTGTGCGTAAGCCACATATTTTGACCTGGGCACTCTGGTTTGCTCCTTCCAATAATGAGCGCATCTGTCCCGGTATATCCTGAGATTTTACCTGCGACTCGCCTACCAGCATTGCATGGACGTCATAGCGAGCTAGCCGTCGGGCGTCTGCTGCGGAATGGATACCGCTTTCAGCAACAACTACACGGTCTGCCGGGATGGTGTAGCGTAGTTCTCGCATGAGATAGGGGTTCATACGAAAGGTCACGAGGTCGCGGCTGTTCACCCCAATGATTTGAGCACCGGCTGCCACAGCGCGCCGTGCCTCCTCGGCGCTATGCACTTCTACCAGGCAATGCATACGTTGATCATGGGCAACGTGAAGCAGGTGCTTGAGTTGTTCATTGTTGAGGATAGCGCAGATGAGCAGTATGGCATCCGCACCCCAAGCTCGTGCCTCGTAGACCTGGTATTCATCTACAATGAAATCTTTTCG
>VBHS01000182.1 GCA_005881295.1 Chloroflexota bacterium | reverse complement strand
TTGGACGTCCACAGGTCGCGCAGGTGGTCTCATAATGTTCGCCACTGTTGCGAGGAGTGTAAGATGAGGCGTGGGATGTCGATGACTGCCTGCCTCGACGCGCAGCACGACAGCTAGGGCAACGGCCAGGAGTGTTTGTTAGTCCGCGGCTGGCATAGAATTCTTGTTCTCCAGCGCTAAAAATGAAGTCTTGACCACAGTCTCGACACGTGAGGATACGATCCTGGTATCCCTCATTGGACATCATGGGTAATATTTCCCCTTCTTTGCTTGTTGTGTTCGTTCCGCCTACAACTAACTTGCTATGAATGGAGAAGGTTTGATCGAGCAGTATATTTACTTGTTAAAGCCGCTAACAGAGGAATATAGCTGACGGTGGCTGCCAGGTAGTTACACTTCCAAGATACCGATGGCGGAACGAGACCGGGGCCTAGACGTTCATTACCTTAATGGGATTCTGCACCCAAACCACGAACTCATTGTATCATATAGATATGAACATTGCAGTCTTGCATGATACCAGAGGGAGGACAGGTTTTGCTACCTTTCAGTTACGAACTTCTGTGTGGAGATACGGTCATTACGATAGAGGGCGCTGCACCGCTGTTACGGGGGGTAGCGAATCGCCGCCAGCTTGAAGAGACATTGGGGACGCTGCGCAGCCTCGATGTCAACTATCTCTTCCCTGGTCATGGCAGACCGATTTTAGCAAAACGTCCACTGGAAAATGCTTCTGTAGAATGGTAAGATTTACTCGTTTTTTGGCCTGCTTGGTAGGCGCAACGGAGCAGGGCTGTTATTGTTAGAGCGCACCAGCAGGGGAGGTATTGTCGGCGAGGACAACGGGATACCGGCGTCTTCTTGTAAAGAGAGAATATATTCAAGACGCACACTGCCAAGGCAAACGATGTCACCATGTTGGAGGAGTTTGGGGGCGAGCAATGGATCATTGTTGACCTTGCTGCCATTACGACTGGCAAGGTCTTGTACATAATGTCCATTGGCCTGGCGCGAGACCTGGGCGTGTCGGCGCGAAATCGAAGCATCATTGATGGCGACATCGCATTCGAAGCCGCGCCCAATGGTTATAACCGGGCGATCCAGCATAAAGCTCTGTCCTCCCATCTCACCGTCACAAATGACAAGCAATCCGTTCATCTCGGGGGACTGGGGCAATGACGAGACCGGGTGGATCTCCGCTGTGTCTTGCAACTCGACCGGGTTATCCACCGTCACAGCAGCAGTAGGAGATTGTTCACTGTGATCGCTCGTTTCAAGTGATGCACTATCTTCCAGGGGCTGTGTCATCGGTAAATGATCGCTTTCCGAATACAATTCCGCAGTGGAATGCCAGACATGGCGCACGAGAGGATCATCTTGTTCCCTAGGTGTGCCGGGCTGTGTAGCTTTTTCAAAGAGAAAGCGCTGCGAACCAATCTCTAGCAATTCACCCGCTTCGATATGTGAAGAACCGCGTATTCGCCTGCCATTGAGCAAGACACCATTCAGGCTATCACAATCAGTAATATACACATCTCCATTATCCCAGGCCAGTTCCGCATGATACCGTGAAGCCAGGTCGTCATCCAGCCAGATATCGTTATCCTCACCTCGTCCGATGGTGATGATGATGCGCTCCAATGCTAACCGCTGCCCCTGGAAACGCCCGCCGCGAAATTCGAGCCAGCCCCAGGGAATATTCTCTCGAAAGACGTAGGGCGGGACTACGCCGGGTTGGTGCCTTGGAGGATGAAAGCCGCTAGTAGTATTGGCGCGAGTAGTGCGATTTTGCCGGGGGATGCGTACCGCTGTCGTCGAGATACGCGGCTGAGTAAAGAGACAGTAAGTGGCGGTCACACCAAGCGGCAGCAGCCAGCCACACAGAGCCACGTAGGCGAGAGCGACCTCTACTTCTGCGGTTGAAAGCGCAGCCTGTACCCCAGTAAAGCGTATGTTGAACCAGACGAGAGCAGGTAGCAGCAACAATGCTGAAATAACACAGGTGACGATGGCACCAGCAAGCTGGCGGGTCGACCCGCGTCTGCCCAGAGAGGTGTATAGTGCGTTGACGGCGATAGCGAACATGCAGCATGCTAATCCACTATAACATCCAACGCTAAACCAGGTTGGGAAATCTACGCTGCTCGTCGTCGTATACCTCTCTTCTCATCAAAGCATAGCGTCAATGTTCGCATTGCGCGCATCACTAATTAAAATGGTATCTATTATAGAGTGCTGCCGCGCATTCAAGGTGTAGACTTCATCCGTCGCTACGTTGGCAGAGTCGCCCACCACATTGTTATTGACCTGTACGGCATCCCAGTACTCAAAGTGCTTATCATCTGGCGTCACAGCGACGCCGAGAAACGCGTGCCCTGGAATAATAACAATCTCGGCATGTAATCCAATATGCTCTACCGCTGATGCCAGTAAAAGGGCCAGTTCGATACACATCCCCCTGCGCTGTTGTAATACCTCGGCAGGCAACTTGATATTCTGGGTTGCTACGCCGTCATTTCCAGGACCGCTATAAGGCACACTTTCCTGGAGATAACGTATTTTGTAATCAACGCGCAGTGCATCGTAAATGGCATCAACCTGTGCAATGACCTGCTTCGCACTGGCTTTGCTATAGCCCACCATGGCAGTTGGGACGGATGGCGGCTCCAATGGCAGGTGCTCCGCGGCTTTGAGTATCAATGCTCCAATGGCCGGGTCATTCGGAGTCACCCATGCGGCAATTTTCAAACGATTCGCGCTGGTCCACTGCATCAACCAGCGCGAATGCAACACCAGCGGAATCTCATTGAGATAGTAAAGATGTTTACTATTATCTGTTACCTGCACTCGCAACGAAGTATGATCCTCGAATGTCAGTTTACGAAAATTCTGGGGGATCAATGGAGGTAAAATGTTGGCTGACTGGAGCGTAGTGGTCGCGTTGATAGTCTGTACCTGCACCTGGCTCAATCCTACGATGCTCATGCTTACCACCAACGTTATAGGGCTGCTGCTGCTATACTCGATAGTGAAAAGGGAGGACTGGCTGGCGACATAAGCAGGATAATAGGCACTGAATATCGCTGATGGTGCGCGGACGCAGACATGTACCGGTGGCTGATCACCGCAGTGTTCCTGGTTAGCAAAACTACTATGCTGGTAGCGTGAGTAAGATTGTGTCCCTCCCACAACGTAACCTCCGGAGAGTCCAACGAGCACCAGGATTGTGAGGAGGAGAATTGTGAGTCGTATGCGCATCTGTTCGTTCATTCGTCCCTTGTCGCGACAAACAGGCATTCAATCTTCTGACCATAGAGCTACTTTATGTCAGGAAATACTATAGCATAGTGCTGGTAAGAATGATTTGTGACCTTACTTTTTGGCTAGAAGGACTCTAATTGTGTCAGCAGCAAAGGCAATATTTTGAACCGTTGAAAGTTTTGGCTCAAAAGCCTTTCAGACCGAGTAAGATGCCTTGTAGCAAGTCGTGACCCGATGTTGCGCCCATGGCTAATACCGCCTGGGTGGCTGTTGTGAGCTTTGTCTCATTATTGCTGGTGATGGCTTCTAGCAAAACCTGGATGGGTTGTGCCACATGCCCTTCAGCCACGTAGCTTAACCAACACTGGCTAAGCAGGTGCGTTTGTTGCCTGGCAACGTCGATGATATCCTGGTATGCTGCGAGAAGGCGCGGCAAAGGCCCATAGAGTAGCCAGTTGGCAGCCATCCATCCTGCCAGAATATCATCACCTGCTGGAGTTAAACCGGCTCCACGGCCACAGAGGGAGTGCGCCATAGGGCGTACCTCTATCTTGTTCTCAAGGGAAGTGTGCTGTGTACTTTCCTGCAGTGCCTCTGCGAAGAGAGAGCATAGTTGTATTGACCACCCTTGATGGTGTCTTACAGATGAGGAATTGCTCGAAAGAAAGCTTGTCATCCATTCCCTGTTCTTCCGCACAATATCCCTATCCAATCGCTCTGGCCTGGCAATATAAGGATCCCACTGTGTGCAGTGGGAAAGATCCAGCGAACAAGGGGCCGCCTCGATGACAACGCGCTGCGCTCCAAAGAGCACTGGTAGTCCCGGACGCAACACGGTGAAAGGGAATGTTCCAGGAGCAGTGGAGAGTTCTATGCCATTAGGCATGCGCGGAGAACCGCAGGCATTGAGTGAGAGGATCAGCCCACCTGGAAAGACAATGTTAGCGGCAGCTTTGAAAACACTGTGTACCAGTCCACGTTGTGCCTCACCCGCTGCCGCTGTCGTGAGCAGGGTACTGTAGGAGGTGGCTCTAGTTAAAGCAAAACTCCTTTCGGTCGGCATCTATTCCTCTGGCTTAGGAGGAGTAATGGAGATACGAACCAGCCTCCTTATGAGCCAGAAGATAAGCGCGTAGATACCCATGGCTATCAACGTTGTCCATTCAAAAGCCTGGTCTGCATGAAGAGACGGATTGGTTACAAGATTGCTGAAAGGAAGGAGTATGACAGTAGTCAAAGCGTAGAGAAAACTCGCGAAAATGTTTTCCGGGGATGCACCAATAAGCTTGAAGAGGAAGCGCAGGAACAACGCAATCTCAAGGACAATAACAAACCACTGCAGAAAATCGTTGACTTTGCCAAAAACATACGCCAGCGTTGTACCAGGAAGCTCTGGCTGTAACAGTATATTTTCTCCCTCGTCTGCTTTTTCAGTATAGGAAGTATTTTCGGCGACAGGTTGTGGCGCCTGCTGAACCGGCTTTGGTGGTAAGTCCGGCAGCGGAGGAATGATATCAGTCGATTGAATATTAATAGGATCGTTTGGAAACGGATTGTTGCGCATCCTGGTCACCTCCAAGTCCTGATAGATTAAAACACCGTCCTGGTGTTTTTAGTATCTCACATCGATTATAACATGATTTACTTCTGTTGCGCTACGTCGAGTTTCGGGCCAGTAGCACGACCCCTTCAGTGCGGGCAAGTTCTTTATATTGACCGGAGAGCAGTAAATGGTTGATCTCGTTGTCCGTCGACACTCTATCCTCGGGGAAAACCGCGTTGAGATCAACAATAATATACTGGACGATGTCAGGAGTATCAGCATTGGAATCGCTGAGGGAGGGAAATACTGCCAGGTGCTGTCGTTCACTTACGTGCGGGTTGAGGTTGCTGCCGGCTGAGATGGAGGCATCGGCTGGTATCATTGATAGGAGCCTTTGAATATTCTGTTCGCGAGTAGCAGGAATATGGTCGGCCCAGAAATTGCCGAGGATAGGTGAAATGACCGCGAGATTCAGTGCCGCCATTGCTATCACCCAGACAAGTGTGATCCATTGGAGGCGCAGGAGCGGGATTGTCCGGGCCAAGGGTTCCATTCTCTCACTAAATTGTTGCCACTTGCGAGAAAATACTCGTGCTAGTGAGGTCCAACGAGCCTGTGTGATTGCGGATACACGCATAGAGGCCGGTGATTTCTGTACCCGGTCGAGTATCCGCTTCATAAGGCTTATAGATGCAGTAATCCAGGCGTTGAGGGTGGTAGTGGAGTGTTGGTATATGCTCGTAAGGGGGAGTGCGATGGATTGCCTCCATACGAGAGTCGTTGCCCCATCCTTCGCTTGCGTAGCCACAGTTGAAAGAGCGGGGCGTTTCATGCTGGCGCTCTTCTGGAGATCCCACGCCCCACTTTCGCTGTGTTCTCCACGCCAATCTTGCCAGCAGGTGATAAGGCGTCTAGTGCCATGAATTGCCGCGATCATCACGAAAGGGATAATGGCGGCATTGTATTGATACACCCCGCTGAAGGTTAAAGAATCGGTACTGAGAAGGTTTTCGGCCAGGGTGGGTAATGCGAGGAGAAGCCACTCAGGGGCCAGCAGACAGAGAAAACCCGTGCTGCGGAAGAGGCTGGCCAGATAGTAAAGGCGGTCAAACGTGATGAACGTGGTAAAGAGTAGCCAGGGATGGAGGATAAGATTGCCAATTGCCTCGCCGGGCGAACTGCCCAGGACTTCATAGCGATACCAGAAATTGTTGTGCTGGGTGCCTGGGTAGAAATGCGGGATAATGATACCAAAGGCAATAGAGCTCCATACGAGGCTACCAATCGTCAGTGCGATACCCAGCCTCGGAAGCTTGTACTTCCAGATCAGGAAAAGGCCCAGGATCGCAAGGGAAAAAGGAATATCTTCTTTGCACGAGGCTGCCAGGATGCAGGCCAGAATAAACCAGCCATAGCGCTTGTAGGTCAACGCCAGGATGGCATACAGCAAAAGAGGCGTGGCAAAGCT
>VBHS01000181.1 GCA_005881295.1 Chloroflexota bacterium | reverse complement strand
GCGTGTTGGCGGCCCATACCAATCCACGGCCTGGTTCGTGAATTGAAACCAGCGACCATGAATAGTATTCCAGAGCACCTGGTCCATATTACCAAGGTCGAAGGCGGTTGCCTTGAATGTGTCGTAGCGCAGCATTGACTCCACGCTCATTACAATAGCATCTGTCAGTATCGCTATGAACAAAAGCCACCAGGCCGCCTGTTGCTGTCTACGTGCATCGAATGACTTTATCATCTAAAAATAATTCAATATCTCTTAAACTGGTTCTCCATCCTTCAGACTAAGCGGCCCGCGCCCGATCCCCTATATACGCCCCCCCATCACCCATGCGTCCGATGCGCAGCATCACGCCGTGTATAGTAGGGTTGACCCTTGCGGTCAACCTTGAACCGGGCCACTCTGCCACTGCTGCAGGATGGAGATCATTTACACTACAATAATCGACATATAGATACCTACGCCGACGAGGATCATGAACGACCACACAATCACGAACTCTGGCCAGGTACCTGTGCGAAAGCGCCAGTGCGGATTCGGCGGGAACCCGAAGCGTTTACGATTTGGCCAGAGGAGCGGTACCCCGCCTTCTGTCATCGCATCGGCCGCGATATGCATGATACAACCAAATAAGACCGCGAAAAAGACTAAATGCGAGGCGCTTATAAATTGTGCCGGCAGCGTATATCCTCGTTGAGCCAGTAAATAGGTTATTAATTGTTCCAGGCCTGGCGCCATGAGCGAGCCAATTGCCAGGCCCAGCAGACTGTGAAACAGTGTACGATGACCGGCAAGATGCTGTATCTCTTTGCTCACCCAGCCCAGTTTATGCCCAAGCGTGCTGCGCGCATTGTCTATATCCGGCAGCAACGCGCCGAAACCGACCATTGTATAATAGATAGCTTTATTGACGATCAGCCCGAGGGTAATACCTGTCGCGCCCAGCAATGGGCTACCCGTTAAGTGTACCACACTATCAAGAATAACTCCCGCGGTCAACCCAATCAGTAGATGGGATCTACCTTCCATCTGTTTTTGCTCTCCTCTAACATGGACATTTCTTCTTGTGCCATTTTAGGGAAATTTGTTCCAAATAGCAAGTAGTTAACCCAATGGGTATGTTTTTCTGATTCCTGACTTTAAGCAGCAAAGGGAGCTGTTGTTTAATCTGGCAGGCTTACCAGGATGACATCGTCCTCCACTTTGACGGGATACGTCAGGATATCCTGGCGGGCCGGGCCGCGAACTACTTTGCCAGTGCGCACATTAAACTGGGCACCGTGCCAGGGGCAGGTCAGAATATCGCCGTCCAGTTCACCCTCGTTCAGCGGGCCGCTGATATGGGTGCAGTTATCGGTAAAGGCACACACATCACCATTCACTCGTGCCAGGCAAATGGGTTCGCCATCAACCTCTACAGCCAACAGCGCTCCTTCTTCTAATTCATCAACCTTCGCTACTTTAATAAAATCAGTCATCATTGTCATCGTCGTTGTCGTGTGGTTTCTCAATGCCCGCAAGGGCGAGACTGCGGTGCAGCACGCGCAGGCAGAGAAAAGCGCACTTTGTGCGTGCCGGACTGATGGGGATGCCCAGCGCATCCAGGATATCGTCTTTGCCAAGCTGGGCTACCTCCTCTACTGGTTTGCCCTCAATCATCTCTGAAAGCATAGAGGCTGAAGCCTGGCTGATGGCACAGCCACGTCCCTTGAAGCGCACCTCGGCAACACGGTCTCCCTCGATCAAGAGGTCGATGCCAAGCTGGTCTCCACACAAAGGGTTGGAATCTTCCGCGTGCGCGTTGGCATTTGCTAGTTTCCCGTAGTTGCGCGGGTTGCGATAGTGATCCAGAATGTAATCACGATAATCCATTGACATGGGCTAATCCCTTTTTGGCTCGGTTTCTCCTACAGGCTAAAGATCTGGATGGCTTGCTGTAGGCCCTGTACCAGTATATCGATTTCTTCTTTTATAGTATAGACGTAAAAGCTGGCTCGTGCGGTTGCAGATAGGCCAAAACGCTCCATTAGCGGCTGCGCGCAGTGGTGACCGGCACGCACTGCTACCCCCACTTGCTGGTCGAGAATGGAAGCGAGATCATGTGGGTGAATATCTCCCAATGTAAAGGAGATTACGCCGCCGCGCCTGGCAGCTTCTGGTCCATAGATGGTCAGCCCTGGTACGGACTGTAGCTGCTCCATGGCATAGTGAGTAAGTTCTTGCTCATGCTGGAGAACGTTCTCCATGCCCAACGCCTTGA
>VBHS01000180.1 GCA_005881295.1 Chloroflexota bacterium | reverse complement strand
CTGTATGTGATGCCGGTGGGCGGTAACATCACCGCATTTCCCATTACTTCTACTGAACAGAAAGAAGCTCTACAGCCATATGCAAAGTCGTCCCTCATCGTTGAAGGACAGTATGTCAGTCAGCCTGTCTGGTCACCAGATGGGAAGCAGATCGCCTACGTATCCTACGACAACAATGAGTTCAATATCTGGCTTGCGAATATGCAGGTTGATGCCAAAACCGGAGCATACAGTTTGAAAGGTAATCCCGTGCCTCTTACCAGTGGCGGCGTTGACGCTGAATCGCGCCTGGCGTGGACGAATTAATGAAACCATTGAGCGGTTGATTGCAGGATCGCATCCCTCAAATCAAACCACTCCATAGTTTTATGCTACATGGCCCATAGAGTTGACTGCGTCCACGTGCATTGGTATACTTCTCTTATGAAGAGAAACGTACAGTACATATAATTCCCAGGTCGCTTGAGGTAATACGTTGAATCATTTTGAAGGCAAACCGCCAATTGCGGGAAGATACGAGATTCGCGAACATATCGCGACAGGTGGTATGGCTAGTGTCTACAAAACCTGGGATCACCGTGTTGAGCGTATTGTTGCTATTAAAGTCTTACGCACCCTTGACAAGAATGATCTACGCGCTGTCGAACGCTTTCGCCGTGAAGCTCGCGCCGCTGCCGCGCTCACTCACCCCAACGCCGTCACCATCTTTGATTTTGTTGAGGAGTGGGATCAGTACTTTTTAGTAATGGAATATATCAATGGCCCGACATTGAAGCAGCTGATTGGACAAAGTCGCCAGCTGCCGGCGCTGCAGGCCGTGGATATCGCGGCCCAGGTCTGTGATGTCCTGGAAGTAGCGCATGGACGGCGCTTTATTCATCGTGATATAAAACCACAAAACATTATGCTGGCGTGGGGTGGTGGGGCGACAAATGGCGGACTCAGCGGAGAAAGACCCCTCGTCAAACTCACCGATTTCGGCATCGTGCGTGTCCTGGAAGAGGGTGGACTGACCAATAGCGGCATTGTGCTTGGTACCGCCGATTATCTCTCTCCCGAACAGGCGCGCGGTGAAACGTTAACAGCCTCTTCGGACCTCTATTCACTTGGTGTTGTCATGTTTGAAATGTTGGCGGGGCGTCCTCCTTTTGTTGGTCCGACCGCGGTCTCGATCGCTATGCAGCATGCATCGGCAAATCCGCCTTCTTTGCGACAGTTTAATCCCACTATTCCAGTTACAGTTGAAAAGATTGTCATGAAAACATTGGAGAAGGAGCCAGTCGATCGCTTCCAATCGGCAGCGGAGATGCAACTGGCTCTTCGACTCTGCGCGAAAGAACTCACACGTGCTAACCTGATAAACCGCGCCGCCATCAAAGGCGCGGATGGTAGATTTCCCGCTGCTGCCCAGCCAGGCACGTTTGTGGGCTCTGATATCCAATCAACCAAAAGAGGGCAGTATTCATCCTGAGGTGACCATTAACCTGTAAGACGCGGAGCAGGTCGTTCCAGGAGTATGTTATTTTCTCTTTTTTGAGAGTTCATTTTTGAAAGTCCATGTAGAATAATCACAACAGTCATCTTGTCACCAGGAAAGTAGTAGCTATGCAGCGCACTCAAATCAGCACAAGTCAGGCCCCTGCGGCTATTGGCCCGTACAGCCAGGCTATTCGCTGTGGCCAGTTTGTCTACACCTCCGGCCAGATCGCCCTTGATCCAGCAAGTGGTCAGCTCGTTAGTGAAGACGTCCAGGCGCAGGCACATCGCGTTTTGCAGAATCTGCAGGCAGTTCTAACAGAGGCAGGAACCTCACTCGCCAATGTCGTCAAAACAACCGTCTTTCTGACGCGCATGAGTGATTTTCAGGCCATGAACGCTGTCTACGCAACGTATTTCAATGGCCTGACACCGGCGCGTACAACTGTAGCCGTCGCGGAGCTCCCGCGCCAGGCGCTGGTCGAGATCGAATGCATCGCTCTCATCGAAGACTAACCACGGGGGATTACCAAGTGAATGCAGCAGCTATATGGCGTACGATGCTCGAACGTTTGGAGACCGCGCCTATTGACGAAGTAAGTAAGGCGTGGCTGCAATCTTCTCATCTCACGGACGCCCCCAATATTGGGGCAGACGATATCGATGCTGCCTCTCTCGCTCCACAGGAACAAGCCATGTATTTTATGCTGCAAGTGCCGGGCAGCCTCGCTCGCGACGTTATCGGCACACGCTGGCGGCGTTCCATTGAAGATATCTTGATGGATATTACTGGCCAGCCGGTCGCTATCAGCGTGACCGATGCGATAGATGATGGCTACTCCGAGCGGGAGATGAGTTATCGCTCCTCTAACAACTACGCCTACTACGAATCGCCTGTGAAGTTATCCCAGCACAATGAGCAACGATACGTGGGGTATAGCGCCTCCGATTCTTTAGAAGAGTGGGATAACGAACAGCGAGCGAACATCTTAATGCATAATCGCCTCAATCCTCGTTACACGTTTGATGCATTTATCGTGGGCGGCAGCAATCGCCTGGCCCACGCGGCATCCCTGGCTGTGGCGGAGGCACCCGGCGAATCGTATAACCCTCTCTTCTTATACGGCGGCGTTGGTCTGGGCAAGACGCACCTCTTGCACGCCATTGGGCACCAGGGCGTGCAGACCGGCCTGGCGGTGCTGTATGTTTCTTCTGAGCAGTTCACCAACGAAATTATCAATGCTATTCGTTATCGCACCACCGAAGAGTTTCGCGCCAAGTATCGCTCGGTCGATATCCTGCTGGTGGATGATATCCAATTCATCGCGGGCAAAGAATCGACCGAGGAGGAGTTCTTCCATACGTTTAACAGCCTGCACGAGATGAGCAAACAGATCGTGATCTGTAGCGATCGCCCTCCCAAGGCGATCGTGAGCCTGGAAGAGCGCCTGCGTTCTCGTTTTGAATGGGGTCTCATCGCCGATATCCAGCCACCAGACCTGGAAACGCGTATGGCTATCCTGCGCGTCAAGGCGGACCTGCTGCGCTACCGCATCCCCGACGACATCATTGCCTATATAGCAGGACGAGTACAGACCAATATCCGTGAATTAGAAGGCTGCCTCAACCGGCTGATGGCTTACCAGCAGCTCCATCGCACCGATCTTACGATGGATGTGGCCCGCGCGGCCATGACATCGCTGGGCAACGACAACAGGGAATCACGGCTGAATGGCAAGCAGATTGCCCAGGCCGTGGCCGAATACTACCACATTTCCGAGGAGGCCATGTGTGGGAAGCAGCGGGACAAACATATCGTGATGCCGCGCCAGATTGCCATGTACCTGATACGCCAGGAGACGGAGGTTTCTCTATTCGAAATCGGTCAACTTTTTGGTGGGCGTGACCATAGTACGGTTCTGCACGCCTGCGAGAAAATCGACCGCGAAATAAATATCAATCCCACCTTGCGGCGTGAAATTGTCGCCATCCGCGAACAACTTTTAAGAGAGTAATATGTTATCATTTACGACCTACCTGATTGACCTGGACGGCGTCATCTACCGCGGCAATGCCTTATTGCCTGGCGCCAGGGAATTCGTTGAATGGCTCCAGGAGCATAACAAAAAATTCCTCTTTCTCACCAACAATTCGTTTGCCAGTGAGACGCAGGTATTGGAAAAGCTTGAACGCCTCGGCATTGCAACCGACGAGACGCACCTGCTGGGCGCCGGGCAGGCCGCGGTGAAGAACATTGCCCGTCGCTTTCCCGCGGCCCTCGTCTATGTTGTAGGCGAGCCGCCCTTGATTGACCTGGTACAGCAACATCACTTGCAGGTTGCTCCCCTTGACGCACGTCAAGCCGACGTAATACTGGTAGGCCTGGATCGTCATTTCGACTATCAGAAGTTGACCAGCGCTGTAATCGCTATCCGTACGGGCGCGCAATTTATTGCCATCAATCGCGACGCGCTCTTGCCCGTCGCGAACGGCTACGTACCGGGTTGTGGCACTATGGTGGCTGCTATTGAAGCAGGCAGTGGAGTTGCGCCACAGGTCATCGGGAAGCCGGAGCCGACGCTCCTGCAAGAGGCTATGCGCCAGTTGCATAGCCAGCCAGAGGAAACAGTGATGATTGGCGATAGCCTGGCAGTCGACATCCTGGGAGGGAAAGCTGCCGGTACCCATACCATCCTGGTGCTTTCAGGCAACGATTCGCGTGAAAGTGCCGCGAAATCCCCCATCAAACCCGACTATATTTATCAAGATGTAGCAGCATTATTGGCAGATCTGAAGAGGTAGAGATACGGTTATGCACTACATAAACTACATTTAATGGCATGGAGAGGGAGAATAACTAATTATGCCCACACCACATGTTGCACCATATGGCTCCTGGAAATCACCCATAACCTCGGATTTGATTGTTGCCGCGACAATTGGTCTTGGATCAATCATACTCGATGAGCCGGATATCTACTGGACCGAGTTACGCCCCTCGGAGGGCGGCCGCAATGTTATCGTGCGGCGAACGCCGGATGGACGGATAAGTGACGCGCTTCCCGCTCCATTCAATGCGCGCACACGAGTTCACGAGTATGGTGGGGGCTCCTGCGTTGTTCACGATGGCACGATTTATTTCTCAAATGATGCCGATCAGCGGGTTTATCGCCTGGATCCAGCTTCCGCTCCGCGACCAATCACGCCAGCGGAGAATCTGCGCTATGCTGATGCCGTGATTGATAGGCAGCGCAATCGCCTGATCTGTGTGCGTGAAGATCACACTATTGCCGGCCGCGAGGCAGTCAACACGCTGGTGAGCTTTGCGCTTGATGGGGAGGACCAGGCGCAACAGGTGCTGGTGGCTGGCAACGACTTCTATTCCACGCCTCGTCTCAGCCCCGATGGTAAGCACCTGGCCTGGCTGACGTGGAATCATCCCAATATGCCCTGGGATAGCAGCGAACTCTGGCTGGGAGAGATTGGAGCGGATGGCTCGCTGCACCACACCAGGCAGATCGCTGGCGGCAGCAATGAATCCATTTTTCAGCCGGAGTGGTCGCCAACAAATGTATTACACTTCGTCTCCGATCGCACAGGCTGGTGGAATCTCTATCGCTGGAACGGTGAAAGCGCTACACCACTCTGTCCCATGGAGGCAGAATTTGGCCTCCCGCAGTGGGCCTTCGGCATGTCAACCTACTCGTTCGCCTCAAGCGACAGGATCATCTGTAGCTATGTGCAGCAAGGCATCTGTAACCTGTGCAGCCTTGACATAACTACAGGAGAACTCGAGCAGATCGATACGCCATATACCACCATCTGGTCTCCTGTCGCGGCACCGGGGCGCGTACTCTTTGGCGGCGGCTCACCCACTGAAGCAGCCACACTCGTGCAACTTGACCTGGACACAGGCGATATGGAGATATTGCGGCGTTCTAGTGAGATCGCCATTGACAGCGCGTACCTCTCGATTCCGCAGCCAATCGAGTTCCCAACTGAGGGAGGTCTGACGGCTCATGCCCTGTTCTATCCACCACGCAACCCCGACTACGCCGCGCCAGAGGGAGAACTGCCCCCGCTGCTGATCAAGAGTCATGGAGGTCCGACCAGTGCTACCAGCAGTATGCTTAAACTGGGTATCCAGTTCTGGACAAGCCGCGGCATCGCAGTCCTCGATGTGAATTACGGTGGAAGTACAGGCTATGGGCGAGCTTATCGCGAGCGGCTTGCAGGCAAGTGGGGTATCGTCGATGTTGACGACTGCACCAACGGCGCTACATACCTTGCGGAGCAAGGAGTGGTTGATGGCAAGCGCCTCATTATTACAGGTGGCAGCGCGGGAGGCTATACAACCTTGTGTGCCATCGCGTTCCGCGATGTGTTCAAAGCTGCTGCCAGCTATTATGGCGTGAGCGATGTCGAAGCCCTGGCCAAAGACACACACAAATTCGAGTCTCGTTATCTAGATGGGCTCATTGGTCCTTATCCAGAGCGGCGCGATATTTACCAGGCGCGCTCGCCAATTCACTTCACGGAGCGCATCTCATGTCCTGTGATCTTCTTTCAAGGGCTAGAGGACCAGGTCGTTCCACCCAGCCAGACCGAGTTGATGGTTGAAGCGCTGCGTGAGAAAGGGTTGCCAGTGGCATATCTGCCCTTTGAGGGCGAGCAGCACGGCTTTCGGCGCGCCGAGAATATCAAACGCTCACTCGACGCCGAGCTGTATTTCTACTCGCGCATTTTTGGCTTCCCTCTCGCAGAGCCAGTAGAACCAGTCCACATCGATAATCTGTAGGGGCCGCAATTATCCAAAACTGGGCAGCTTCTGCTCGAAAAGATTGCCATTATCTGGCGGTCGATCCACCACGGCCACCGTACAACGCGAAACACAGATCAACTTATCGTCTTCATCGCTGATCTTGATATCCCAGACGTGGGTAGTGCGGCCACGATGAATGGGTGTCGCGACGCCGGTAAGCTGGCCATCGCGTTTAGGCCTGAGGTGATTGGCGTTGATCTCCAGGCCAAAAGCCATCTGGCGATTTGCATCGATATTCAAGACAGTGCCAAGCGAGGCTAGCGATTCAGCCAGTACAACCGAAATCCCGCCGTGTAAATAGCCCACCTGCTGGCGGTGATGAGGGCCGATTGGCATAGTGGCAACCACTTTATCCTTTTCGGCTGAGACCAGCCTGATGTCCAGTATCTCCCAAACCGAACCCTCGCGAGTGGAATTGAGTAGTTCAACAATTTTTTCGCTAGAAATATCCACAAATATATCCCTTTCTTTCAATAGCTCACGCTTCTTTCTCTATTCTTCTATCTAAAGGAGCTATACGAGTAAAGACGAAAAATCCGCCATAGAACATCACCAGCCACATAAGAACGTCAAGTGGCCCGGCCAGTATACTATCAAAAATAGTGTAGCTCGATTGGGTCACGATCGACCCTATAATGTCGATGGTCGCCCTGAAAAGAGGGATGCCGATGACCAGGAGAAGCGCGAACCAGTGGCCGCGCCCATGCCAGAAACGCCAGATGAGCAGGTAGACAAAGCTCCCGTAGACCAGAATGGGTGTAACATAGAAGGGGATTGGTAAGTGCAAAATCAGCCCATTGAGGGTATAATGCCACCAGTGAGCATAATAGGCAATGAGATCAAAAAGCATATTGATGACGCCCATTACCACGCCGCCTAGCAGCGAGGCCAGCAGAGCCGACCGCGTCGGACGAATGAAGAGCAGTGCCGCCAGGTAAACAACAAGAATAAATGGGATTACTAACGTGGCAAAAGCCTGTATTTCCATAATGTAGGGAAAACTCCTTCGGAGAACTGTTGGGTTTGAGTTTTTCTGTTATGTAGCGTAGTGTGTTTCTGCAAATTCGTCAAGAGGAGAAGGGAGAAAAGCAGCTCACTCTTATGAATATTCTACCGCTTCGTGTCGCACTTGCCCAGGTCAATGTTACAGTAGGCGATCTGGAAGGCAATGCTCGCAAAATACTGACATCTATGCAACAGGCTTACGCAGCTGGAGCACATATTGTGTGCCTCCCTGAGCTCGCTTTGACAGGCTATCCCCCTGAAGACCTGCTCCTTAAACCGGAATTTGTCGCTGACAACCTGCGTCAACTGCATTACCTGGTCTCAGAAAGTGATCACATGCCAGAATTGACCGCCGTGGTGGGCTTCGTGGACCGCGACCATGACATCTACAATGCGGCGGCAATCATCAACTCCGGTAAGTTGCTGGGTGTATACCATAAGCACTATCTGCCCAACTACGGTGTTTTTGACGAGAACCGCTATTTTCAGGCGGGTCGCCAGGCGCCAATTTTTTCCATCAACGATGTTCACGTAGGAGTCAATATCTGCGAAGACGTCTGGTATCCTACCGGACCTATGACCATGCAGGCCCATGCAGGAGCCGAAGTCATCTTGAACATCAATGGCTCACCCTATTACGCGGGCAAGGAAACCTTTCGTCAAGAGATGCTGGCAACGCGTGCCGCCGACAACGGCGTCATCGTCGCCTATCTGAATATGGTTGGTGGACAGGATGAACTGGTCTTTGATGGTGGCAGCATGGTCTTTAACGAACAGGGAACGTTGATTGCTCGTGCGAAAGAGTTTGAGGAGGATATGCTGATCGTCGATTTGGATACCGCCTCCGTTTTCCGCTCGCGTCTCCATGATCCACGTCGCCGCCAGGAGCGTTTCCAGGTGACTTCCAACGAGGTGCCAATCATTCCTGTCCCCGCCAGAGATTACCCCTCACGAACAGAGCATAGCCAGGTTGTTCTGGGGGCACCTCAGCGTATAGAGCCCAAAATGGAACACCTCCAGGAGATCTACGCCGCTCTTGTCCTGGGAACCGGCGACTATGTGCGCAAAACAGGTTTTAAGAAGGCGATTATCGGCCTTTCAGGAGGTATTGACTCCTCACTGACGGCAGTGATCGCCGTTGATGCGCTTGGCGCTGAAAATGTGCTCGGCATCTCGATGCCCTCGGGCTATTCCTCGCAAGGCAGTAAAACCGACGCCCAGCAGCTCGCGGAAAACCTTGGTATACAATACATGACCATCCCCATCGAGGATACCTTCCGCACCTCGCTGAAGATGCTGGAACCCGCCCTTGGTGAGGGCGATCCAGGATTGGCCGCCGAGAACCTGCAGGCTCGTATTCGTGGCAACATCTTAATGACCATCTCCAACAAGCTTGGCCCGATCGTACTCACAACCGGCAACAAGTCCGAGTTGGCGACCGGCTACAGCACACTCTACGGGGATATGGCCGGCGGTTTCGCTGTCTTAAAAGATGTCTTGAAGACCCTTGTCTTTGAGCTGTCTCGCTATCGTAACAATCTGAGCAGTGAGCCAGTCATTCCGCTTTCGGTGTTGGAGAAACCGCCTTCTGCCGAGCTGCGACCTGGCCAGAAAGATGTCGATAGCCTGCCCCCGTACGAGGTGCTTGATCCGATCCTCAAAGCCTATGTCGAGGACGACCGCAGCTTTAGCGAAATTATCGCCATGGGCTTTGATAAGAAGACGGTTGAGCGGATCATGCGGCTGGTAGATATTAGCGAATACAAGCGACGCCAGGCGCCCCCCGGCGTGAAGATCACCACCAGAGCCTTCGGCCGCGACAGGAGGCTGCCGATTACGAATAAATATAGAGAGTCTGTGTGATTAGTGCAGAATCAAGAGACCCTTTCGGGAATTAGGAGGCGCCCCTGAAACATCTCCCTATTTGAT
>VBHS01000448.1 GCA_005881295.1 Chloroflexota bacterium | reverse complement strand
AATCTTCGGGTTGACCAGGATACCGAGGCAGTCCGACCGCCGGGCCGAGTTCCTGGGCCGGGAGTGAGAGCCGACTGGCCTTCCTCTCCAGGACGATAGAAATCACCCCCACGGCACTCTCCAGATCAAGGATGCCAGTATTGAGGACGAGGTCATACAGGTGCGGATCACCTGGATGCCGATGGTAGAACGTCTCGAGATAGCGGGCATGCTCCTGGTCTTTCTGAAGGATACGTGCATGAGCCGCCTCCTGATCCAGACCCTCACGGCTCGTGACATAGATGAGCCGTGCCTCAAGCGGTGCGATGATACGCACATGAAGGACGTCACGTCTGTGTGTCAGATGAGCCTGGGCACCACGACCGACAATCACTACCTGCCCCGTGGCGACAGCACCTTCAATGACCTGGCAGCGTGCTTCATAGAAGGCACGGGAATCCACTGCGAGCGGAATGTCGACCGTGACAGGCATGGTTGGATGAACCAGTCGCAGGCTCCTGAAAATGCGTGAGGCCAGGCTCTCCACGCGTTCATCGTGTTCCTCTGCTTCCTTCTCGCTGACTTGCAGCATCCTGGCCACCCGGACGACAACTTCATGGTCAATCAATTGCCAGTGCAGGCGTTTCGCCAGACGTGCAGCAATCTCACCACCACCGCTGCCATATTCGCGGGAGATGGTGATGGCACGCATGCTTGCAATGGGGCTGCTATCCTCGTCCATAAAGTGTCCCTCCTGAGTCTCTTGCATCACTATCCAATGGGAATGTGGAAGGGAAGATATTCACGGTCTCTTGATTTCTCGCGTCAAATGAACTCGTAGCACTTCCCTATATATATCACAAGAATATAAAACAAGAAAGAGTGGGTCATGCTCAGGGCAACTTAAGGGCTCTGTTGCAAAAATTAGACCGAACGGATGTGCTAAGTAGCCAGTACACCTGGTCCCAGAGGGAATAAAGGCTACGCTTTCCGTTGTTATACTGGCAGAGATATGTGTCTATGCTTCTTCTCTTCGTAATTGGAAATTCCCCGTTTCGCTGACTCGTAATCGCTTGACCATACGGGTAGCGTAGCGCGTATTGAACGTTTGTATCAAAAAATAGCAGTCCACGAATGACAGCCAGAAGATTTCTCCTAATAGAGTTGAGGGAATGGGTGGTGCAGTTGTATGCCTCAAGATAAAATAAGTATTCGCGGTGCCCGCGCACATAATCTAAAAAACATCGACGTTACGCTTCCCCGTGACAAGCTGGTGGTCATCACGGGTCTTTCCGGCTCGGGCAAGAGTAGCCTGGCCTTTGATACCATTTTTGCCGAAGGACAGCGCCGCTATATGGAGTCATTGTCGACCTACGCGCGGCAGTTCCTGGATAGAATGGAGAGGCCAGATGTCGATTCTATCGATGGCCTCTCCCCGGCTCTCGCGATCGATCAGAACGGGATGATACAGAACCCGCGTTCGACAGTCGGGACGGTGACCGAGATTTATGATTACCTGCATGATCTGAGCGACGAGATCGAACAGGACAGGCAGAAAAAACATACAATAGAAGTGGTGGTTGACCGGCTGGCAATACCAAAGGGGCAGCAACAGGAGATTGACCCATCATTCCGCCAGCGCGTGACGGATTCGCTGGAGACGGCGCTGAAGCTCGGCAGCGGTATCGTGCAGGTGGCGATCATTGGAGGTGATGAGATACTATTCTCCGAACGACTGGCCTGTGTTTCTTGTGGTATCAGCCTGCCGGAAATTGCGCCACACACCTTTAGCTTTAATAGCCCGCACGGCGCCTGCCCTACCTGTGCTGGCCTTGGTGTACTGCAAACCACCGATCCTGAATTGGTGAAGATGCCTGCTGAACGAAGTGCAGACGAGGGAGTCATTGCGCCTCGGAACGAGGAAATCGAAAGCTCCATATCCGCACGCACCTGCCCTGATTGTCACGGCACTCGACTCAAGCCAGAAGCACTGGCCGTCACACTGGGTGGGCGCACTATTGCGCAGGTGACACAACTCTCAATTGTAGTAGCACAGCAGTTTTTCCAGAAGTTAGCGTCCGACACAGGAGCGCGCTCCTCACAGGCGAATATGCGACCTCTTACCGACAGTGGAAAGGTGAAGCATGATCCGGTGATTGAGGTGATGCTGACAGAACGTGAGCGTTTGATTGCGCGCCAGTTGCTCAAAGAGATCCAGGCACGCCTGCAATTCCTGCTGGATGTAGGCCTGGATTACCTGACATTGGACCGGGCGGCGGCCAGTCTTTCTGGTGGCGAGACGCAGCGTATTCACCTGGCTACCCAGATCGGCTCCGGGCTGACAGGAGTGCTCTACATCCTCGATGAACCAAGCATTGGACTACATCAGCATGACAACGCACGTCTGATGAAGACGCTCACCCGTTTGCGCGACCTTGGAAACACTGTACTGGTGGTCGAACACGACGAGGAGATCATGCGTGCCTCCGATCACATTGTTGACATTGGTCCCGGCGCGGGCGAGCATGGTGGACAGGTTGTCGCAGAAGGCACATACAAAGAGATCATGGCCAACACCCATTCGCTGACCGGTGATTACCTGGCGAGGCGCAAGCGGATTCCTCTGCCTGAGAAGAGGAGAGAGGGCAATGGGCGATCGCTAATCATTAAAGGTGCACGCGAACATAACCTGAAAAATGTGACGGTCGAGATTCCGCTGGGGAAATTCGTGGTGGTGACCGGTGTCTCCGGCTCCGGCAAGAGTACGCTTATCACCGATATCCTGTACCGGAAACTAGCCCATACCTTCTACCGTGCACATGAGAAGCCAGGTGCGCATGATTCCATCGAAGGTCTGGAGTACCTGGATAAAGTGATTGGGATCGATCAGTCGCCCATCGGGCGTACACCGCGCTCGAATCCCGCGACCTATACCGATGCTTTCACGGGCATCCGCGAGCTCTTCGCGCGGGTGCCGGAGGCGCGTATTCGCGGTTACCGGCCTGGCCGTTTCTCACTGAATGTGAAAGGCGGGCGGTGCGAAGCCTGTCAAGGTGAGGGCATCGTCAAAATTGAAATGAACTTCCTGCCGGATGTGTATGTGCCCTGCGAGGTGTGTCAGGGCAAGCGCTACAATCGCGAGGCGTTGGAGATCCATTATAAAGGCAAGAATATCGCCGAAGTACTGGACATGACGGTGGAAGAGGCGATGAGGTTTTTCGCGAAAGTACCTGCCGTCTTCAATAAGCTGAAGACGCTGTACGATGTTGGTCTGGGCTATATACACCTGGGCCAACCCGCCACAACGCTGTCTGGTGGTGAGGCACAGCGTGTCAAACTGGCGAGGGAACTCGCCCGGCAAGCAACGGGTCGCACGATGTATATCCTGGATGAGCCCACGGCCGGGCTGCACTTTGCCGACATCGAGCGGCTCTTGCACGTGTTACAACGCCTGGCAGATGCTGGGAACTCGATCGTCGTGATCGAGCATAACATGGAAGTGGTGAAGAGCGCCGATTGGATTATCGATTTAGGGCCAGAAGCGGGCGACGCTGGCGGCCGGGTGATTGCTCTAGGGACACCAGAAGAGGTCGCAGAGAACGAGCAGTCATTGACCGGTTACTACCTCAGGCGTATGTTCACTGAGGCAGCGGCGAAGGCATATGCTCACCAGTCGAGCGAGATTGTGGCGGCTTAGCCTGCTAAAAGCGCTATGGCTTCTCCAATATGCATCTCATACCTCTTACGCTTCTGGCAAAGTGAACCTGCGAGCCTGCAAGCGCTTGACGAAGGCGGGACGGCGCAGGTGAGGCCGGACCCAGGCGCGGAAACGGTCTTGAAACTCCCGGGTCTCTTTGAATTGATCGGCTGCATCACGTAGCTCGATCAATAATTGAACGGCTTCGTCATATCCCGTGCCCGAACTGCGCATCGCTGCCTGATCAACTTGATTCCAGTAATCGTCCTGGTGATCGCGGATATCTTGCAGATGACGCTGACGTGCCAATCGCTCCTGCTCGCGCTTCTCGCGTTCAAGTTGGGATTTAACAGCCTTGCTTTCGGCGAGCAGCGTGGCGTAGGTGACGTGCTCACCCGTCGGTGGCGTTGCTCTGGTCTTGTCCTGGCCCAGTTCGCGCAACTCCTTGACGAGCAGACGGCTCAGGCCTGGCTCATTGTGTGCTAACCGAACCAGATAATCGTTTTGGCGATCCTGTGGCAGCAACTTGACCCATGCGGCCGTGTCATCGCCAGTCGATGACACGGCCGCCTTGCTATGTCGAGCTGCCGCGACGAGCAGTTCCTCTGGCA
>VBHS01000447.1 GCA_005881295.1 Chloroflexota bacterium | reverse complement strand
TGGTCGTCATTCTTGTTATCCTTTGGCTCCTGGGTTGGCTCGTCGGACATATCGGAGGCGGTCTGATCCATATCCTGTTGGTGATAGCGGTGATTGTCTTAGTGTACAACCTCATTGTGGGACGTCGAGGGGTGTAGACCAGGTCTCTTACTCCTCTAGCCATTGAGCGTGGTGGTTCGTGAGACAACAGGAGCGCTTGCGCTGGTGAAAGCAAACGCATTGAGCAACCAGGCTGCATGTGGCTGAATTGCGCTCAACAACATGCAGCTTGTTTGCTCGATGTGTTATGCCTGGCTGGCGGCAGCGGCTTTCTCCGTTTTACGCCGCTTCGGTCGTTCGTGGCCGTTGGCGGTCTCTTTGGGTTTCGCCTCCTGCTGCCGTTTCGCGGGTTCGAGCGCGGCCTCGAGTACCTGGCGAATATCGGTGGCGAAAACAAAGTGCATCTGATCGCGCAGTTCTTTTGGCAGGTCTTCCATCAGGTCCATTTCGTTCTTCTTGGGCAGAATGACGGTACGGATGCCTGAACGGTAGGCCGCCAGCACCTTCTCTTTGATGCCACCGATCGGCATTACTTTGCCACGCAAGGTGATTTCGCCGGTCATAGCCACGTCGGAACGCACCTTGCGTCCGCTGGCCAGTGAGACCAGCACGGTGACCATAGTTACACCTGCCGATGGCCCATCTTTGGGGATGGCGCCTGCCGGTACGTGAATATGGATATTCTGCTCCTCAAAGACATTCTGAGGGAGGCCGAGTGCGATAGCATTGGAGCGCACGTAGCTCAGCGCCGCCATAGCCGACTCTTTCATTACGTCGCCCAATTGCCCGGTCAGCGTTAACTGGCTCTGCTTGCCTGGCATGGCCGCGGCTTCAATGAAGATAATCTCACCGCCTACAGCTGTCCAGACCAGCCCCGTTGCGATACCCGGGCGATCGATGCGCTCAGCAGCTTCCTCGAAGAAGCGCTGTCGCCCGAGATACTCAGGAATCTGTTCCGCGGTCACGGCAATGGGTGTCTCCCGGCCTTCCGCAATCTGTTTCGCCACCTTGCGGCAGAGCGAACCAATTTCACGCTCCAGGTTACGGACACCTGCCTCGCGCGTATAGTCACGCGCAATACGGCGCAATGCGTTATCATCGACCGTTAGCTCATCCTTGTTCAGCCCATTGGCCTGGAGTTGTTTGGGCAGCAGGTAGTTGCGTGCGATATGGAGCTTCTGCTCTTCGGTATAGCCAGAGAGTTCCAGTATTTCCATACGGTCACGTAGAGGCGCCGGTATAGGCTCCAGAGCGTTGGCTGTCGCGATAAACATCACCCTGGACAGGTCAAAAGCGAGCGATGACCACGGATCTCGGCCTCATCGCGAATGCCGCCAAGGGACATGCGCGCAAACTTTCGACCGAGCGCCCTGGCAATTGACTGGCCAAGCGAGGTCTTTCCTACTCCCGGAGGGCCGACAAAGCAGAGAATTGGCTCGCGATTGATCTGGCGCGTAGCCTCGTCTGATTGCAGTGGCTGTGTAGGCGTTCGCCCCTCCGTATCAGCGTTGTTGGCAGCCGCCTCGGCCTCTTCTTTCAGGCGCACGGCAACGCGCTCTTCCTTCAAGCGGCGCACGGCAAGGTACTCCAGGATGCGATCCTTGATCTTTTCCAGGTCATAGTGATCATGGTCAAGCACCTCTCGCGCATGCGGTACATCGATTTTCTCACCGGTGCTCTTCGACCATGGCAAGCTGGCCAGCAGTTCGATGTACGTACGAATAATACTGTATTCTGGCGAGATGGTCGGTAACTTCTCAAGCCGTGAGAGCTCACGATTGGCTTCTTTCAATGCCTCTTCTGGCATCTTCGCTTCGTCGATCTTGCGGCGCAACTCGTTGACGGTGGCCTGCTCTTCACTCTCCTCGCCAAGTTCGCGCTGGATGGCTTTGAGTTGTTCGCGCAGCAGGTATTCACGCTGCACCTTGCCCATTTCTTCCTGGGCGCTGGTCTGTATCTTCTTGCCGAGCTCGAATATTTCCAGCTCGTGAGTAAGATAACTGCTGAGATTTTCCAGCTTGGCGCGAACGGAATCGAGTTCGAGCAATTTCTGGCGCAGTTCCAACTCCATTTGCATGAAGGTGGCTATGACGTAGACGACCTGGCGAGGCTCTTCGAGATTGAGCGTGGCGGCGGCTACCCCTTCAGGGACGTTCTGCACAAGGGCAACCAGGCGCTGGAAGTAGCTGACGACGTTGCGTTTAATAGCCTCTGTCTCTTTATCGTCTTCCTGCATATCCGGTTTGAGCGTCACGTGGGCGGCAAGGTACGGTTTCTCCTGCGTAAACTCGCCGATGTCTACGCGCTCCAGGCCCTGGACAATAATCTGGATTGTGCCATCGGGCATGCGGATCATACGAGCAACACGCGAGACGGTGCCTATCCTGTAGATATCGTCGGGTCCTGCCTGCTCTGTCTCGGCTGATTTTTGCGCTACCAGCACAACCAGGCGATCGCCGCGCATGACATCATCGATCAGGCGAATTGAGCGCTCCTGACCTACACCAAGCGGTTGGACCGCAAAAGGATAGATGACGATGTCTTTGAGCGGTAGCACTGGCAGCACGTCAGGAATACTCAATCGTTCATCATCGTTCTGCTTTTGCGACTCTGATTCGAGATCTTCTACTCCCTCGTAGCCTAAATCACTATCCTGCTGTAAAGAGGGAACAGCCACTGGTTTTTTTCTCCTGGTCCGTTCGCTTCTCTCATCTTTCTGATCTTGTTCAGCTGGAGTGGTGGCAGGAGTAGCTTCTTCCGGCTGTTCCTGGTGCTCCGCTGTGGGTTGAATTTGTTTTTTCTTCATAAAACCTTCTCACTCAACACATTATTTATCATTTACCTGGTGGTTTTCTTCGGTTATTCTTTTGTGATGCTCCGTTGTATACGGACACGTTCTGACTTGCTTTCTGGTAGCTTCTTTGGCAGGTCAACCCATAAGAAACCATTCTCATAACGGGCCTGTATACCTTCCCGGTCAATGGGGGAGAGAATGAGTACCTCGACGCGAAATGGCCCGTAGCGAATTTGTGCTTCATGGTAGTACAGGTTCTCGCTGCGTTCAGGATCATCCTGTCTTTCACCACTCACAACCAGCGCGTCTTCATAAAGTGTTACTTCGATATCTTCTTCTCTCACTCCCGCGAGTTCAATTTTTATGGTCATCATCTCAGTTGACTCGCGTATGTCAGCCAGGGGGCGCCACGTCGCCGAACGTTGCAGAATGGATTGATGGCTTTGCCGCAAGGCATCATGTAATAATTGACGGTAGTGACGCTCCAGCTGTTGCTGTGACCCGTCTGTATAACGGTACGTCACATACCGATAACGTATGCGCATGGTTTGTTACCTCTACAATGTACCACCCGGTTTGCTCACTGTATAAAATGGGATATTGACGGGAACGATGGTCAGGAGTGCTGACCTGTACTACCGCCAATCCCAAAGGACATGAAGGATAGATATCCTTCTAATGAAAAAGGCAAAAGGTAC
>VBHS01000284.1 GCA_005881295.1 Chloroflexota bacterium | reverse complement strand
CCAACGCTTGCTCAAAGTGGTCGCTCGCCTGCCTGTGTGCAAGCAAACCATCGTACACTCCCCCTAGCATGGCGTGGGCTGCCGTTTGCCACTGGCGATGCTCGATCTCTTCGGCGATATGCAAGCTCTGCTGGCATGCAGCCAATGCATAGGTATATTCTCCTTGTGACCCCAGACAGAGTCCTAACTGGAAGAGGGCGTAGGATTCAGCTGAACGCTGACCAATTTCACGGGCGACCTTGACCGCCCGTTCAGCATCCGGTAATACCTCGGCCAAACTGGTGACCGCGATGAGCGCATCGCTATGGTAGGTCGAAGCGCGCATGGTGAGCGTTGCCAGACTTGATGTCAGTCCTTCCCTGTTGCCGAGTTCGTCAAAAAGCGCGATCGCCTGCTGGTAGTAAGCCGTGCCCCCGATCAAATCGCCACCAAGGTAGCTGGTCATACCCAGCAGGTCCAGTGTCTCGGCGATTCCGCGTGAATCATTGAGTTGCTGGAAAATGGCCAGCGCCTTCCGGTGGTAGCGCAGCGCCTCGTGTGGTTGTTCCACGTTCAGGTGCCAGTTGCCGATGCGGTTGAGGCTGCGCGCGTGGAGAGCAGGATCATCGAGCGACTGCGACAGGATGAGCGCCTGGCGAAACCAGGTTTCTGCCTGCGCGTAGTCGCGCCCTGCCCACAGAAAACCCAGGTCAATTGCGCTTTGCCATTCTGCCGCGCGATTATTCATCTTGCGAGCCGCATCCAATGCCTGGATGTAATCATGCTGTGCCTGTTCAAACTCGCCTAGCGTTTCATAGGCCTGCCCACGCGCACGGTACAACGGGGGTGTAAGAGAGAGGGAGGGGTGATCAGCAGCCTCCAGCGCCCAGGTGAAATAGTCGATGGCGGCACGGTGCGCGTACAGCGCTAACGCCTTTTCTACGGCGCGTTGTGCATAGACTACAGTTTTCTGCCAGTCTCGCGCCTGATAAAAATGGTAGGCGAGGTCCTCCAGGTGCAGATCGGGCGTGACAGGAGGTTGTTGCTCCATCGTTTCGGCAATGGTGCGGTGCAACATGCGACGCTCACGCGTGAGCAGCTGGCTATAAATGGCCTGTCGCGTCAAAGCGTGCCTGAACGCAAACTGGTCGGCAGATTCTTCGACCACGAGTTGAGCAGATACCAATTCTTTCATGACCAGGAGGAGCTGGTGCTCATCATACTGGGTAAGCTGCTGGAGAAGGGCAAAATCAAAATGCCGCCCGGCCACGGCGGCCAGGGTCAACACGTATCTGGCCGCTTCGCTCACACGTGCTGTTCGTCGTTGGACGGCGTCCTGGACGCTCTGTGGGATGGAGACCTCACTTCCTGACTTGCGATTCCAATAGCCCTGGACGTAGAAAATGTCACCGGCTGCAAAAAGCGAGCTAAGCGTTTCTTCGACGAAAAAGGGGTTGCCCTCCGTCAGCGTGTAGAGGGCATCCAGGAGTTCCCCGTGCAGAAAGCGGCGCATGTCGAAACTCGTGTGTCGCTCCTCAAAAATGGCCGACAACATCGTATCGACCTCGTTACGTGCAAGAGGCACGAGCCGGATCTCGTGAGCGAGGCGTTCGCGGTCGAGTTGTGCAAGCCAGCTGCTCAACTCTGGCTGCATCTCCTCATGGCGGTACGTGACCAGGAGCAGGAGTGGCTGTGACGCAGAGCGCCGCGTCAGATAGTGGAGGAAGTCCAGGCTCGTGTCGTCGCTCCAGTGCACATCCTCAATGATGAGAAGCACCGGCGACTGTGTTGACAGGTGGAGAAAGAAATTCGCCAGGACAGCGAAAAGACGGTGTTTCTCTTGTTCGGGTTCGAGGCGTGGGAGTGGGGTCGTTTGGTCAGGAACCAGTTCAGGGAGCAAAGGAAAGATATCACGAGCTAAGGTCTCTACAGCGGCAGTGAGCGAGGCTTTCGGGTTGGAAGCCACGAGAGAGCGCAAGAGGTCGAGCAACGGTGCATAGGGATACGTAAGATCCGTCGGGAAGCAGGCTCCCTGGAAGACCAGGAACCCTTCGACCACGGCAAGGGCTTTCAACTCGCTCACCAGACGTGATTTGCCGATCCCCGCTTCTCCCGCGATCAGAGCGATGTGACCTTGCCCCCCTTTGGCTTGCTCCACAAGCAAGCCAAGAGCCGCGAATTCAGGGGTTCGACCGATGATCTTCGGGCACAGGATAGGTCGATTGACAGCGCGTTCCATAGCTTCATCCCCTTTCCGTCTCCGCCTCCGTAAACGACGCTTTCTTGTCGCAGAGTTCCCACGCGGTTCCGCGCCTGATCCACCACACTTCATCACGTGGGGTACTCGTTAGACGTTTCGGATGTGAAGGAAACATCACCGTGTTCCCTTTGGGCCGCGGTGAGCATGATTCACCTCATGATCCACACAGGAGTTACCGACGTATCAGATGCCGGAAACGAGCGAAAAAGGAGCGTTCCCATACACGAGCAAGGTAAACGGTTATGGCGCAAAACGGCGGCTAGCAGCGTGTCATCATACTATCTCATTAATACGTTTAAAACATAAAGGAAATAAGCAGAAGGAAAAGGTATGCCTGAACTTATAGGACAGCAGCTTGGGAACTACCGGCTCACTCACCTTCTTGGGAGTGGTGGCTATGCCGAAGTGTACCTGGGCGAACATATACGGCTTAATAGCCAGGCAGCTATAAAGGTTTTACGTGCGCGGTTGGTGAGCAGTGAAGAGGTGGAAAGCTTTCAGAACGAGGGGCGCATTATCGCTGGTCTCATTCATCCTCATATCGTGCGCGTCTTCGATTTTGATGTAGAAAAAGATATCCCCTTCATGGTGATGGACTACGCTTCAAATGGCAATCTACGTAAGCTGCATCCCAGAGGCACGCGCACCGACCTGGCAGCTATTTTGCCTTATGTCAAACAGGTGGCGGAAGCATTACAATACGCCCATGATCGTCACTTTATTCACCGCGATATCAAGCCAGAAAATATGCTATTGGGGCGCAACTATGAAGTTTTACTCAGCGACTTTGGCACGGCACTGGTGGTACAGTCGACAGGGTATCAAAGCACATTACAGGAAGTGGTAGGTACAGTCGCTTATATGGCTCCTGAACAGTTCCAGGGGAAGGCGCGACCTGCTAGCGATCAGTACGCGCTCGCGGTCGTTGTTTACGAGTGGTTATGCGGAGATCTGCCATTTCACGGCACAGGTACTGAGGTCGCTATGCAGCATTCATTGAATGCACCTCCTCCTCTGCGCGAGAAAGTTCCGGCAATTGCACCTCAGGTAGAACAGGTGATTATGAGGGCCCTCGCCAAGGATTATCACCAGCGTTACCCGCGTATACAAGACTTTGCCGGCGCCCTGGAGCAGGCCAATGTGTCGTTTTACAATGATCAGACGGTAGCGGCCGCGCCAGCCATACCTGACATGCCACAGAGAGCAGGCGAGGGGTTTTTCAATCCCCCGTCTGCACCGGGGGTATCACCCGCGGTGAAACCGTCTCCATTGGCAATGGACACCGTCACAACCGAGGCCCCAAACCGATATAATGCCCCACCTGCTACGCCTCGGCCACCTATGAGGGAAGTGCCGGGACCATCTCCGCGCTTCGATCCAGCCAGCGCACCCTATACGTATCAGGGGAAAGTCGTTCCTCGTCAAAGGAGAACAGGGCCAATCGTGTTGCTGGTACTTGCTCTGCTGGTTCTCCTTGTTGTGAGTATTTTCTGGTTCGCCATTTCTCGTAGCTCTGGAAATGTGACTCCCACTTCGCAACCGACTCAGGCTCCGACCTCGTCTCAACCGACTCAGGCTCCAACTTCGGCCGGCCAGGTCTTTCCGAACGTAGCCGGGACCTACCACGGCACAATTATGAATACCACTGCGAACGTCACAGCCGGCATGTCTCTCTCAATTCAACAGAACAACGCGTCCATCAATGGTAACTTCACTGTCAGTCAGCCCCTCGTTGGCAACAATCCTTTTCAAGGGAAGGTTGATGCCGCTAACCATATTCAATTTACGGTCGAGGGCTTGAATGGCAACGCACCACTCTTCTTCGCTGGAATAGTTCATGCTGATGGCAGCCTCTCGGGGAGCTACTGTAGCCTTGGGGCTAATGGTCAGTGTAGTACAGCTGCTGGTGCGGGTGGAACGTGGAGTGTTGCGAAAGGGGAGGGCGATGGGGGCGATTCTCAAAACTCTCAGGGGAGTGGGAATACAGGTGGCCAGGGTCATGGTAAGGGGGATAAGCACTCTCCCTAATTACAGAGTCGCTCATTGACGATCTCTCGTGTTGGTATGCCCTCCACCCCTGCCTTTTCAATTGAGAAGGAGGCCACGCAGTTGGCGAAGTTCACCGCCGCCCTGGGATCGCTATTTTGATATAAATGACAGAGAAAGGCGGCGGCGAAGACATCACCGGCGCCGGTGGGGTCTACCTCCTCGACAGGATAAGCCTCGAAGCGTTCGGTTCTCCCGTATTGAAAGAGGGTTGCGCCATGTCTTCCGTCGGTGGCGACAAGCAAAGGTACCTGCGCGCTCCAACGGGTGAGGATGGCATCGGCCTCGTCGCGGCTGCCCTCGGCGAATGGGAGCAGGTCGTCGTGGCTGAGGATGAGGACATCCAGAAGAGGTAATACCTGTTCGGCGGCGGTCCAGGGGGTAGGCGAGACGCGTCCAGCATCATCCCAACGGCGCAGCCAGCCCTGCGGTGTGGCGGCGATGAGCGCTCCTGGATGACGGGGGAAAAGGGTTACAAATGTGGGGTCCAGTTCCTGGGCCAATGGTCCGAGCAGCACAATGGGCGAGTTGCGCCAGGCAGCCGGTACATCCTCTCTCAAGAGCGAATCCGCCCTGGCAAGCAGGTATTGAGTGCGAAAGCCTTCATGGTATTGATTGGAGAAGGTTGTTGAAGCTGGTGAGGCATGGCCAGCTAGCCCGATGGCGGGGAGCAGGGAAGGGAGTGTGCTGAGCAATTGCGCATCCGCGCAAGTGACGACGGCCGACGCTAATCCCAAACGGCGGGCGGTAATGGCGGCAAAAGTGGCAGTGCCTCCCAGTGAGAATGAACCATCAGGAAAGATATCGCGCGTGACATGTCCAATGGTCAAAAACTCGGGGGCTACGCCGTCTTGTACTGGTTGAAGAATAGGCATGATTTTTAATATGGAGGGACGCAACGATTGCGCCCCTCCATGTTTTTAGCGACCAGGACGTTTCAGAGAAATAACGACCCGTCGTGCATCCCCTTCACCAATACTTTCGGTACTGATGTCCTTGCTATCAGAAAGGGCAATGTGGACGATACGGCGTTCATGGGGTGGCATGGCCTCTAGAGCGATGGAGCGGCGATAGTTGCGCACTTGCTGTGCCACACGCAACGCTAATGAGCGCAAATTCTCTTCGCGGCGCTCGCGGTAATTCTCAGCATCCACTACAATACGCATACGATGCTTGGTGCGATGCCCGACGATCAAGCTGACGAGCAGCTGGAGTGCAGCCAGGGTTTCACCACGCCGGCCGATCAATAGCCCCAGATTCTCGTGTATGCCATGAATGTTGAGGGTGAGAGGGTTTGTGGAACGCACCTGGACGGTGGCAGGGATATTCATATAGCGCAGGATATGCTGCAGGACATCGACGGTAATTTCGACATCCTCGCGCGTTGGGACTTCGACCTCTTGCATTTCACCTTCGGTGGCACTTACATCAGCCAGACCAGCTTCAGCGGAAAGCTCGGGAGTAAAAGCCGAGGCGGAAATAAATGGCGCAGGCTCTTCTTCCTCCAGTATCTCGTCCTCTTCATACTCGTCCTCGTCTTCAAGAAATTCCTCGCTCCCCTCCTCAAATTGATTTGCCTCCTCGTCCGGGGCGTAGCGTTCCTCTTCTGGCAAGACTTCGACTTCATCTGGACCAAGAATAGCGTCAGCCATCTCAGGGGTGATTACAGCGCTGAGGCTGCTGGGCCGTACCGAAACGCGAACGCGGGCATCTTTGTTGCCAATACCGAAGGCGCCACGGGCTGGTGCTTGTAATACGGTGATCTCCACCTCATCACGGCGTTTACCCAAACGTGACAGTGCTTGCATTACAGCCTCATCAACACTTTTGCCACTAGCCTCAATACTTTCCACTTTTTGATTGCCTCCCTCTATTCTCAATGGCTCGGGCGACCACGAGGGTCGCCCTACCGACGCGATGCATTTCGCTTTGGCATATTATTGCTGCTGCGGCGGCGAGATGAGGCGCTGCGGCGGCGATTAGACGATGAGTTATTTGTATGCGAACCTGTCTTCAACTGGCTACCAACAGGGCCATTCTCTCCTGCGACCTCAACTTTTGGTTCCGGTTCCTTAGCTCGAGCCAGGAGTTTCGTCTCTTTTGAGCGATCACCCGTATAGCTCCTGCCGTTACTGGCATTGTTGTTTTTGTTGCTTAGAAAATCTGGTGTGACCAGCAAAGCACCCCAACCGGTGACGAAGTACTGCTGGAAGATAGCAAAGAGCGATGATACCGTCCAGTAGAGCGCGAGACCAGCAGCGTAGTTCCACCCGAAGAAACCGACCATCAGCGGCGAGATGTACTGCATCATCTTCATCTGTGTCTGCGTGGCGTCTGGCGCTACTCCTGGCTGGGGTTTGGGCTGCGACATACGCAGTTGTACAAAAGTTGCCAGGGCTGCCAGGATTGGCAGGATGTGAGTCGGATCCGGTACATTGAGCGGAATGTGGTGGCCTCCATTTGAGCTTTCTGATCTTTGGCGTATTTCTTCTTGATTTCTGACAATTGAGGCTGGAGCGCCTGTGTAGCCTTCATTGACTTCAACTGCTTCATCGTAAGCGGGAAGAGAATCAGTTTTACGATCAGTGTCAGAACAATGATTGCTAACCCAAAATCGCCAAGAATGCGGTCCAGCACCATCAGCAAATTAAAGATAGGAAAAGTAAAGAGAAGATTAAACAAGTAACCTATTTGACCCACGGGCCTATCCTGCCTTCCTCGATCTAGTCAGCCAGGCGTTCTGGGACTGGATCATAAAGATTACCATGATAAAAAGGATGACAACGCCCGATGCGTTTAGCTGCCATCCATCCTCCACGGAAAAAACCAAAACGTTGTATAGCCTCATATCCGTACTGGGAACATGAGGGTGTGAATCGACACGATGAAGGCAGGACTACCGACAGCGTGCGCTGGTATATACGAATTAAAAAAAGAGCGATATATTTCACGGCTGTGACCTTTGCGTATCTTCGACGGCTCGTATCCCTCGATACCTATCAAGCCTTTGTTTGTTCCAATTCGGGTCCGAGAAGTCGCGCCCGATGCAATAGATTGACAATATCCTGTTCAAGTGCATGGAGATCAGCAGTAATAATTTGATTTCTCGCACTCAGTACGATATCCCATCCACCGGATAGCTTTGGGATATCAGGGCGTATCGCTTCACTGAGCAGCCGCTTAATATAATTACGTTCTACTGCCCGTTTCGATATACGCTTGCTGACCACAAAACCAACACGCAGTTTTCCAACGTTGTTTGGTATCCATGCAAGGATAAGCAGCCGGGACGTCACGCTCCGTCCCTGCTGCCTTACCCGCTGAAACTCACTACTTTTATGCAGGCGTAACGCACGGTTAAGTGCCACAACTGTTCACTATTCGACTGTTAGCTTCCAGCGCCCTTTGGCGCGGCGAGCTTTCAGAACGCGACGACCGTTGCGGGTCGACATGCGTTTCATAAAACCATGTTCGCGTAAGCGCGGAATGCGCTTGGGTTGCCATGTACGTTTCATGTCTTCCTTCTCTTTCCTCCACTTGAGATGTCCTGTAGATTATAGCGGTTAAAGGTACATACTGTCAAATGTGTCAGAGAAGGTAGGTACCACGCCAGTAGTGACTTGAAACTAAGTTCTTCATGATTACGCTGTTTTAAAGCGCAACAGCACGCGACCAAGCTTGATTTCGTCGTTGTCGTGCAGTGGCGTCGGTGTCTTACCGGCGAGCCGCTGGCGATTGAGAAACGTGAAGTTTGTGCTGTTCTCATCTTCCAGCATGTACTGGCCATTATCGACAAAGATACGAGCATGCAAGCGTGAAACGCCACCTTCTTCGCCGCCGTGTGGTGTGAGATCCACGTCGGGGAAGATATTGCTCACGGCATCCTCGCGCCCAATCACGACATTATCTTTACCGCCCAGGTCGAATTCCTGGTTGTCTGCTTCAACGATCAAACGTGCCGCCAAAGCCGCCGGAGCCGTTGCTATAGCAGGCTCGGGGGCGGGAGCTGCCGCTGGTTCAGGAGCGGGAGCCGGTGGCGCAGCAGTCGCGGGATTTGCGGCCGGTGCTCCCAGCAAACTCACGCCGCAGTTTGAGCAGAAAGCCTCACCAGCGGGATTCTCTGCTCCGCACGATGGACAGGTCTGTGTCCCTGTCGCCGTAGGCGCCGGTGCCGGTTGGCTGCTAGCAGCCGCGGCTGGCTCGGGTGCCGCCCCGGTCAGTGGCTCGCCACACTCATCGCAAAAGGCTGAACCATCAGGGTTTTCGTGATGTAAAGAACAATATACTACCATTTTTACTCTATCCTCCTTAACCTTAATACGATTAAGTTACTTATTGGTTGAATCAGACGAGATCATCTAAGCGCTGCGTTAGTTTGCGCGTCTTGTTCCCAATTGATTTTACCTGGTCTTGTGAAATTTGCTGTCCCTGGTTGATTTGTTCAAGGGCTGCCTGGGTCTCCTGGTCAAGCACGCGAGTGACATTGGGAGCCAGGCGCGTCGTTGCCTTACCGGTGCGCTTGTATTCGTCCAATACCCTGGTCACCAGGCGATGAGCATTGGCCTTTTCGGCGAAATTCATTACAAGCGGATTGACCTGGGCCGCTTCGTTGGGGTCCGTGGTGAATGTTACTTTAATATCGTCGCGAACCCCTTCTCCGATAAGATTAGCAATCGGAACATCGTAGGTGAGCTCGGTCTGCGCAATGCGGAAGAGACCCGCGGGCCGCGGGTCGATCATCAACTCTACCAGTACCGACTGTGCGTTCTCTTTCTCAAGATCACCCAGTTGGAGAATGACCTGGCGGTCGGAGAGTACGGATGGACCAAAATCGCTAATGATGGGCAGCACTTTTACCGCTTTTTTCGGTGTCACACCCGCGGGCAGGCGCAATGTGAGGGTGGTATTACGGACAGCCACCGCGACCGCGCTCTGGAATTGCTGCTCAAAGACGGTCATAGCATCCGATGGATTTCTAATGAACTCTGCCGGCATACCACCGCTCATTTCGCCGATGGTATCCAACAAACTCTCGTCCCAGTCCTGGCCGATACCCAGGGGGTAGATCGAGATGCCGGCGGCCCGGGCGTCTCTCGCCAGTTGACGACAGCGCTCGGAGTCGCCATAGGTGACGCCGTCCGTCAGGAGAATCATGCGATTAATGGCATTCGGGATATTCCAACGCCGTAACTCGTTGAGTCCCTGGATCATACCGAGCGACATGGTTGTACCACCTGCGTCGCGGATACGATCGATAGCGGCTTTCATACCGACGGGATCGCGCGCGGGCATAGATGGGATGATGACCTGGCACGTGTCATCGAAGATGACGACGGAGATATAGTCCGTCGGCTCTAAGCGATCGATGACCATCTTGACGGCCTCTTTAACGTTCTTGAGTTTTGCACCTTTCATGGAGCCAGAATGGTCGAGCACCAGGGCAAAATTAAGTGGCATACGTACCTGTGCCATCAGTTCAGTAGGTTTAGTTTCTATCAACACATATGCCACCTGGCTTCCACCAGTGACCGGCATAAAATCCTTACCGACCTGATGTGCCAATGTTACCTCACCGGGCATAATGAGTAGCTCCTTTCATGCTTGGCTTGATGTAGTATATCATATTTCATGTTCATAATTAATGCACAAAAACCACGACCGCGCTGACATTATCTTCTCCGCCATTTGTATTGGCCGTTTCGAGTAATTGCGTACATGCCGTCTGCGGATCGGGGGCGTTATTTAAGATGCTTTCAATCTGTGGGTTGCGCACCATCTCCCACAAGCCATCTGAGCAACTGAGCAGGATATCTCCAGGATGTAGCTGCTGCTTGAAGATATCGACCTGTACATTCGGCTTGTCGCCGAGGCTGCGGAAGATCTGGCTGCGCTGCGGATGGGTGTAGACATCATCCGGCTGGATCAGGCCGCCCGCGACCAGTTGTCCCACGAGTGAGTGATCAGTCGTCAACTGATAGATTTGCCCGGCGCGAACCATGTAGGTGCGGCTGTCACCGACGTTCAGGATATAGGCAAAGTCACCGACCACCATAAATCCTGTGATCGTTGAGCCCATATCGGTCTTATCGCGCTGGTTCACCTGGCAGATGGCGCTATTCGCATCTTCAATGGTGCTCTGCAAGAGCGCAGCCAGGCTATCTTCAGAGGCTTCCTCGACCGTTTCCCCGGCCTTTTCGCTGGCGAGCGGCGCTGCCAGCAAATCGCGTACCATGCGTTCCGCGATAATGTTAATCGCCATGCGGCTCGCTTCCTGTCCGTTGTCGTGGCCTCCCAGGCCGTCAGCGACAATAAAGACTCCGACAGGAAACGCCTGCGATTCGTGGACCCGCTGCAATACCAGCGCCAGTGTGCTATCTTCGTTAGGTTCACTGCGTCGCACGTCCCCGGCATCCGAATCGGAGGCTGCCAGCAGATGAACGCCGTTGGGAAAAGCATTCACGGCCGCATGGGCCTGTTCAACGGCGTAGGTTCGTCCCTGCTCAACAAAGGTGTTGACAATAGTCCCATGGAACGTGTCGGCGTCCGAATCACTACTTTTCGCGGCCGGATATTCGTGCATGGTGTAAACCGCATTCTGCAATTCAGCGCCACAGTCGATACAGAACTCATCACCTTCACTATTTTGCTCAGAGCCACAATTCCAACAGTGCTGGTAACCCTGGTGATCCGTCACGCTGTAGACATGCTGGTCTGTACTTTCGCTGATGACCTGCGTGATCTCATAGCGCTCGTGGACGGTGGTACCAACCGCCAGGACCGGGAAATCAGCGGATGCGGTGGCCTGTGCATCCTGAGAGGACTGGGCCTCGTCAAGCTCATCGGATGGTGTTTGTGTCACTCCTTCGTCTTCCATTTCTTCTCTAGTTTGAGCGGTACTCCCAGAGGGAACTTCCCCCGCCGGGGTCTGTGCTGCCGGCGCGTCACTAGCCGCTGCTTCAGCCACCTCAGCGGTCTCTGCAGTCGTCTCTTGGGCATGGACATCTGGAGATGCTGCTTCAGGCGCAGGTTGCGGTGGTATAGGCGCCGGCTCGTCAGCCTGGATAGTGGCCGCTGTTTCAGCCGGAGCAGGCTGCGGCAGTGGAACAGGCTCAGCGTCGGCGGGTTGATTGATGATTACTGTCGGCATGTCCGCGATATCCTGTGCCGGTTCATTCCTCGCAGGTGGCTCTGCCGGTGCGGAGGTGGGCGGCTGTGTTTGCACGACTTGCTGATTGTTTACTGCCTGGTCCTGGTTTTGTGCTGCTTCCTGCTTGCTGGCTTGCTCGCGTTCTAATTCCTGTTGCCAGCGACGATTATGGTATTCTACCATTTGTTGCGGGGAAATGATCTGTGTCGGCGCGGAACTGATATCCTCGACGTCCATCTGCCCCTGCATGGGAGCGGAAGCCTGGCTGACCACAGCCGCCTCGGGTATCTTCGTTGCTTCTACCTGTAATGGCTGCCCGCACTTTTTACAAAATTTGGCGTCGTCGCGGTTGGGTGCGTTACATGACGGACAGAACATACTGTCCCTCCTTTATGGTACAACTATAATTGTCTATGTAGTCGGATGGCTTCCGAATTGTTAGGGTCGAGCAGAAGCGCTTCATCTGTCTTCTGCTTTGCCTCATTTTTTTTGTTCATTTTTTGATAACACGCTGCCATAGCGCTGTAAATGTTCGATGCATCCGGGTTAAGCTGCCTGGCATGATCCAATGCTTTGATCGCCGATTTCCAATCCTTCGTCTTCATGTAGGCTCTACCTAACTCGTACCAACCTTCCGGTAGATTGGGTTCTCGCCGGGTTGCCTGGAGCAAGATATCGATAGCTGAACGAACCTGATCTAATTCTACATAGAGACGGCCTAATGAGGTCAGAATGAGAGCGTGATCAGGCGTAATTTTGAGACCGTCCAGAAAGTACTTCTCCGCCTCCCTCTTGGATCCCTGCTCAACCGCAGCCATGCCTAACTGGTAATAGATAGCGGGATCTCTGGGTGTTATTTGCTGCGCCCTCTTGAATGTTGCCATTGCTTGAGGGTATAAGCCCAGGTCACGGTAGCTCATACCAAGTTGAAACAAGGCATCTAAAGCATCTGATTTGAGGCGAGTAGCCTCCTCAAATTGTTCAGCGGCCATCTTCATGTTATCGGTAAAGAGCTTTTTATCTTTATCTCTAGAAGCCTGCGCGTACTGGCGGTACGCCCGGCCAAGGTTGTATAACACATCATAGGATGACCTGCCAAGTGACAGGGCCAGCTTAAATTGATTGACCGATTCGGCAAAGTTTTTACTATTAAGGTACTGTAGGCCCATCCGGTAGGCGGCAACAGGGTCACCAGCCGGCGCTGCGCTTCCAGCTACCGGTTTCGCGCGAATAGGCTGTGCGACAATCGGCCGTGACTGAATTGTTTGAGACTGATCCGGTCGAGGCTGAATTGGACGAGCCTGAATTGATCGCGATTGAATTGGCTGGCGAAGCGGCACCTGGATACGTGGCTGCGGTGGTACCGCTGTTGCTCCTTGAAGCAGAGGCTGTCCATCGCGCTTGCAGAATTTCGCGCCAGGCCGGTTTTGAAAGCCACACTTCGGACAGATCAAGCCGTTAGGCTGGACAAGAATGGTGGCATTTGGTGACGACACAGCCGGAATCTGCACAGTGGCAGGCGGGGCATAATTGGGCAAGCATTGCTGCAGCGCTGTCCGCATTGCATCGGCGCTCTGGAAACGCTTGGCCGGGTCTTGTTGCATTGCCTTGATAATTACCTGTTCGATAGGGCAGACCACCGTATTGTTGACGCGCACCGTAAGTAAGCGAGGATTCTTCGCTAGAACACTCCCTGTGGCAGGCGTCTGAATAGGGTCTGGCTCATAATTGGTGAGCAGGTGATACATCGTAGCCCCTAGCGAGTAGATGTCTGAACGGGCATCTGTTTGTACCAGTTTCCCTGGATTCTGCGCGCTGCGCCGCTGTCCACGGTCTGTAATCGAACCTAGATGCTCTGGGGACGCATATGAAATGGTGCCCAGGTTCTCGGTGTTGGTGCGTTTGTTCGGGTCAAAGCGGCGCGCGATACCAAAGTCGATCAATTGAACATCACCGGCAGGTGTGATCATGACATTGCCCGGCTTGAGATCGCGCAAGATAATGGGTGGGTTGCGAGAATGAATATAGGCCAGAGCTTCACATACCTGCATCATCCATTTGATCACAGACTCTTCGTTCAACGGCCCTTTATGCTCTTCAAGCATTTTGTCCAGGCTTTTCCCTGGCACGAACTCCATCACAAAGTAATAATTGCCGCGCTCTTGAAAGCTGAGCATAAACGAAGGAATACGTGGATGCTTGAGGCCAAACAGCAAGTCGATCTCTTTATTGAAGCGTTCAATAGCAGTTTTGCGCTCTTCTGCACTGGTGGTAGGATTGATCAATAATTCTTTAACGGCACAGTAATTGCCCGGCCTATCCAAGAGTTCCACTTTATACACAGTGCCCATTCCACCTTCGCCTATCACCTGCACAATCTTGAATTTTCTATCAAGGATTTCACCTATTGGGAGAGCCATACGCCAGTTTACTCCAAAGTTCCTTTAAAGAGCACTGATGTGCACCACCACGGCAGTTATATTATCTTCACCGCCGTTGGCATTTGCGAGATCAATCAATGTATCGCATATTTTCTGAGGACTCGTTTTCTCACTAAGTTCTTTGAGCAGATCCTCGCTCCGTACCATCTCCCAGAGACCATCAGAACAAAGCAGGAGTGTATCACCGGGCTTCAAGGTCTGGTGGAAGATGTCTACTTCGATTGTTTTATGACCGGCGCCAAGAGAGCGATAAATCAAATTGCGCTGTGGATGTGTGTAGATGTCCTCTGGCTCAATTTGCTTTGCCTCGACCAACCTGGCTACCAGCGAGTGGTCTTTCGTAATGGGGGTAAGTTGCCCATTGCGTAACAGGTAGGTGCGGCTATCGCCGACGTTGGCGATGTACGCCTGGCTATCTTGTATTAACGCAGCAGTAACTGTACATCCCAGGCCGCGAGCAGAAGATTTTTGTTCACCGTAGCGCAGGATAGCTTTATTTGCTTGCTGGATGGCGGCTGTAAACTGGTCCTCTACTGATTGCGCCACAGGTGTCTCAGGTAATTTGACGGTCTTGTTCGCTTTGACTTCCTGTGCCTCCACAGCTGCCTTTGGGAAGGTAATGGTCTTGTCCGGGTCGTCCGTCTCGGAAGCTGAGAGCTGCAGCTTGATGGTAGGTTGGTCTGGCAGCGGTTTGAAGAAGCTATCCATAGCTCTACTAATCGTATCTACAGCCAGCTTGCTGGCAACTTCACCGGCCTGGTAGCCACCCATACCATCCGCGACAATAAATAGACCACGATCACCACCGTCCAATGATTCTATTCGTTTATAAGCGCAATCCTCGTTTTGCTCTCGCTGTTTTCCGACATCGGTTTTATCAGCAGCAGTGAGTTTCAATTGCATTGGTATTTCCTCTATATAACATAAGTATTTTTGTGTTTTCCAAGCTCACTCAATATAACATAATTGTGTTATTTGTGACAAATGAAACAGCCTTGCCTGGCTTCTCTTGCTAGCTGACAGGACGTGAACAGCTTCGTATAGCATAATAGCATATAATATATCTCTAGTGTTTAAAGGAGCCTACTAATTGTACGTACCTGGAAGGTAAAAGTTGTTATTTCAGCTCTTTTTTCGGGCGTGGCTTAAAGAACAGGCGAATAGCTGTTCCCTTAAAACTAAAAGCTTCCCGTATTTTATTCTCCAGATAGCGTTCATAGCTAAAGTGTACCGCCTGGGTGTCATTGACAAAAAACACGAAGGTAGGAGGATTCACCTGTACCTGTGTAGCATAGTAGATCTTCAGTATTTTGCTGTGCACAACCGTAGGATTATGGCGGCGTACAGCATCCTGCACAACCTCGTTGAGACGAGCGGTCGGGACGCGCAGGTAGCGCATATCGGTGACATTCAGCACCGTGTCCAGCAGCGACTGCACGTGATAGCCTGTTTTCGCGGAGGCAAACACGATGGGAGCAAAAGGAATGAACTTCAAGCCCTCGGCAATGATACGGCGATAGGCTTCGGCACTTTCAATCTCTGCTTTCGGGTCCGTGTATTCACCGCGGCGTTCGGCACGCTGTTGTTCCTGTGCCATGTCCCATTTGTTGACAACGACAACGACGCCTTTAGCCTTCTCCAGGATTTCACCGGCAATATGGGTGTCCTGAGCCGCCAGGCCCTCGGTTGCGTCGATGAGCAGGAGCGCGACGTCGCTCCGTTCGATAGCTCGTTCGGAGCGCAACACGCTGAATTTCTCGACGCCGGGGCCAACCTTGCCGCGCCGGCGGATACCAGCCGTGTCGATCAATACGAGTTTTCTATCTTTATACATAAGCTCTGTATCGATGGCGTCGCGTGTCGTGCCGGGCACTTCGCTGACAATCGAGCGTTCGGTGCCCAGGATCGCGTTAAGCAAGGAGGATTTACCCACGTTGGGGCGCCCTACGATGGCAATGCGCGAGACATCCTCGTCATCTTCGTCTTCCGTCTCCTCATCCTCGGGCGGCAGGGCTTCTACGATAACATCGAGCAGGTCA
>VBHS01000283.1 GCA_005881295.1 Chloroflexota bacterium | reverse complement strand
GCCCATCGGGTCAGCGGTGTGCTGCAGCAAGCGCGGCAGATGGCGGCTGAGCAACGCCAGCGACACCTCGCAGGGCTCGACTTCGGCCCGTGCAGCCAGTTCGACCTGGTAGGCGTGCAGCAGTTGCGCCAGGATCAGGCACGCCCAGATTTGCTGATAGATGACCCCTAGTTTGGCACTCCACACCAGGCGCAGCCCCAGGTGCTCTTTGAGCTCGCGAAAAGCCAGTTCGATATCCCAGCGTCGGCCATACAGCCGCGCGATGTCGACGATCGGGAGGGTCGCCGGGTCGAGCACATTGGTCAGATAGCAATACTGCTGCGAGCCGAGGCGAAAGCTGACCAGGCGCACCAGCTGACCCGCCCGATCGGAGGAATGCACCCCCAGATAAACCAGGGCATCGAAGACGCCATCGGCCTGATAGAGAAGGTGCACGATCTGGTAGCGCGTCTTGGCGCGCTGGCGTGTGATGTACCAATAGCCGAGTTGGGTCAGCTCATCCAACCAGGGAAAGCTGAAGTAGCCCAGATCAAAGAGCAGCAAGGTGCCTTTGGCCAGTGCGCTGAGCATGGCGCGGGCATGCACTTTGCAGTCGGCGTTGGCATCCAGCAGCACGTCCAGGCGCCGCCACTGCTGCAGGCGCACGTCAAAGAGGCCCACCAGCCGTCCGGGCAGCAGACGACTGTCGCCGTCGGGCACCTCGCGCAGCCAGCTGACCCAGCGCTTGACACGATCGAGCACACTCTCATCCAAGGCTACCACCGCCGTGGCAAAGGGCGCCAAGGTGCGGTTCTCATAAGGAGCCAAGCGCTGGGCTAGCCACTGCGACACGTGGGCAAAGACGCTTTGGAAGGCGCTGACCCCGTCCTGCTCCAGACGGTCGTAGACGGCCTGGTCCGACAGCGGCAACGCCGGCAGGGAGCCTACCCCGTAGAAGGCAATCTGCCGCCACACCTCCAATTGGCTCTGCAAGCCATGCAGCAGGCACAGCAGCACCGCCAGGCTCATATGCCAGGCGCTCAGGGTGCGGGGACGTCCCCGCTTGTGGGGTGCGCTGGCCGAGGCGGCGGGGATCGTCAACAGCCAGTGTTCCAACTGGGCCCCCATCGGGGTGCCGGCAGCCGAAGCGTCTTGAGATGGCGTATCATGGGTCATCAGAAGGATCTTCCTTTCGTCCACCAAGTATGTGATGAAAGGATTATCCTTCATTTTCTGCTTCATGACAACTCGATTGGCCATCTCCGTCCTCTTCTACAAATGATTTACTTGGAGTCAATGTCCCTTGCGGTCGCCCTGGCTCCTGCCCCCGCCGTCCTGACACATCTACGTGCCCTGCTTCCGCTTCCAGCGCTGGTACATAACCTCGTCGCCCCAGCTAAGGAAACCCGCAGTAGTAAAACCATGCACAATAATTACGGCCAACAACGTGCGTGGCGTTGGCTGCTCCAGGTAGATCAAGCTAAAAACAAGGCCTGCCAGTCCAACTCCCCCGACACTTCGCCAGTTCCACTTGCCCAGTCGGTGATACAGCGTATAAGTTGCCGTACTGACCAACCATCCCCAGCCAATCCATCCGGTCCATTGCGTTATAGCAGCCCACACAAATCCCCGGAAAAACAATTCCTCCACCGGTCCATTTATAAACAAATAGAAAAACCCCTGCAAAAAGTGATCGCTGATGGTGGGCCTGCGAAACCAGGGACCAACGATGAACATGCGGTACACAGCAGCAAAGGCAGCCATGAAGATACCAACCAGCGCCCCAATCGCCAGTTGTTCTGGAACATCGTGCCATGTCAACCCTAGAAACGATAGTGGCAAACGCAAAAATGTGATATAGAGAAATGGAATAACGGCCATCGGGATAATGCGCATAAGCATATCGGGCCACAGCCAACGCCATGTATCGGCAACCGTCGACCGCACAACATCGGGGGATTTGATAGACGACACCCGCTTACCTCTTCTTGGGAGAAAAATATCTCGTGTCTGCGTAGAAGCCATTGATTACAGGTACTTTCTGACCTGGTAATGTTAAACATAGCTTAATCAGTCATTAAGTAAGTGTAATCAATCTCTAGCTACTTGTCTAGCCTTTCTCTTCCAGTTGTGCTAAACTTTGCTCTACTTTTTCCCTCGACATCCCTCCAGTCTCTAGTTCCGTATCACTTTTACTTCGCAGCCTCTCATAAAAGACTCTTCCCTGCCCCACCACCCCGGCGTCAATAGGGTCTTCTCCTGTCTCGATCATCTCAAAAAGCATATCGTTAGCTCTGGCGTATTGCCCCATTGACTCAAAGTAACTGAACACCGCTAGCTTCGTCTTCTGGGGTAGTTCAAACGTTTCCAGCGCACGCAGATCATACTCAACGGCTGACACAATATCAATGTCTCTGACTTCACTGCTCTGCTTTGCAGCCTCCAGGAAAAAATGTAAGGACTTCAGGTATCTGTAATAGCTCTCGTCCTCATTTCCCATCTCCACGTAGACATCGCCCTCTTCTTTCAGCAGGAGGCCGATCCACACACATTTTTGCACGTTCAAAACGCCCAACGGCGAAATCATCTGTAGGAGCATCTCTTCTGAAGCGGAGTTCACAAAGCTCGAAGTAAACCCGGTCGTCTGTAAAAAAACATCATCGATATAGATAAGCGTTTCTTCATATTTGTTGCTTTGCCTCAAATGCAGTATAATCGCCAAAGCCCTGCCAAAGCGCTCAGCTATCCTCAGGATATAATCTTTGTTCATCATAGGAGTTTCCTCCTTGATTAGCGAGCGGGTGCGGTTGCAACGCAACCGCACCCGCTCGCTAATCAAGCTAGCCTTTCGATAGCCTTCTCAATCCTCGCCATACTTCGTTCGCGACCAAGCGCCTCCATCGTCTCAAAAAGTGGTGGTGTTGCCGTTCGCCCGCTAATCGCTACACGGATAGCTCCAAAAAGCTGCCCCGGTTTCATGCCAAGTTCCGCGGCCAGCTCGCGCATCGGCGGCTCCATCACCTCGTGCTTCCACTCTTCCAGGCTATTGAGCAGGTCTCTTGCTCGCATCAGTCCTACAAGCGTACGGTCAATATCCATACCTTTCTGCACCAGCATCGCTGTGTCATAGTGCAGCTCATCGACAAAGAAGAAGGATACCACCTCTGCGGCCTCGCCGAGCGTTTTCAATCGCTCATGCTCCAGGTGCAATACCCTGCTGGTGTATGCTTTATCAAGTGGACGTTTGACACTATCTGGTAGGCCGCCCGCGATCTCTGGACGCTCCATATACGGCAACGTACGCTCGATTAACTCCTCTAACGGCATCTGCCTGATGTAGACCCCGTTCATCCACAGTAACTTATCAGGATCATAGATGCCGCCAGCCGCTCCGATGCGATCCAGCGTGAAAACGCGAATCAACTCCTCCCGCGTAAAGAGTTCGGTCTTATCATCGTAGGACCAACCTATCAGCGCCAGGAAGTTGAACACCGCCTCCGGTAAAAATCCTTTCTCCTTGAGTTCTATCCATGAAGGTGCGTTATGTCTCTTGCTGAGTTTCTTCTTATCTTTCCCTAACACGGTTGGCACATGGTAGAAAAGAGGCAGCTCCCAGCCCAGGGCCTTGTAAATTTGTATGTGCCGTGGCGCGCTGGATATCCACTCATCTCCCCGTAAGACATGGGTAATGCCCATTAAATGGTCATCCACGATACTGGCCAGGTGATAGAGGGCAAAACCATCCGACTTGAGGATGACAGCGTCATCGATGTCGCTATTCTTAAAAGTGATATCTCCGTGAATCTCGTCATGCACAACGGTCTCGCCCTCCAAAGGCATAGCAATGCGCACCACGTACTTGAGGCCAGCCGCCTCGTTCGCCGCACGCTGCTCTTCAGTCAGGTAACGGCAATTCCGGTCGTATCGCGGCGGCAACTTCTGTGCAGCCTGAGCTTTGCGCAACTGCTCCAGTCGCTCCGCTGTACAATAACAACGGTAGGCATGACCGGACTCGATCAATTGGTGAGCATACTGTTGATAGATTGCCTTGCGCTGCGTTTGATAGTAGGGGCCATACTGCCCACCCACGATAGGCCCCTCGTCGTAATCTAGATCCATCCAGCGCATCCCATGCAGGAGAAAATCGACCGCCCCTTCAACCGTGCGCGCAACATCAGTATCCTCTATGCGAAGAATGAATGTGCCACCTGTATGGCGGGCATAGAGCCAGCTGAAGAGCATCGTACGAAACCCACCGATATGCATAAGACCCGTTGGGCTTGGGGCAAAGCGCAGCCGTGGCTTGTGCCCAGCCTCCCCCGTTGGCATCTTCTCTAACTGATTCTCAACTTGTGTCATAAATGCAGAATCCCTCTCTTCCTCATCACAAACGAATTTGACCCATTGTAACATAACCATCCAATAAGTATAATACGCACAGGATTTCACTAACTGTCCTGGTAATCAAGAATATAACCTTGTCCTCCGTCCAGCCGTATTACTGATTGATGAAAACAATGTTCATCTCATGGAGCGACGTGAAACATATCAAGATGTGCTATTCCGTTACTGAATTCAAATTGGATTTCAGAAATATAGCTGCGTATGTATACTATAGTAGTAGGTTGTAGGTTAGACCTGGCCGCATCCGCTGGATGGAGAATACGGGGGTTGGGTCGCCATGAGGAATTGATTTGTACCTTGAAAGCAATAGGCAATGATGTACGGTTCACAACCTCAAGATGAGCATTACCAGGAGTTTGACGAGCACAATGCACCGACCGAGCCGCTCAAACTCTTTCATCCACCACTCAATCCGCCACCCCTTGCTGATGAAATGTCGATGGAGCCAGGTCCTAATGGAGCGCTGCCTGCACCAACACCCATCGAACATCCATTCCCTCACCTGAATATTATTCCCATCAGCCCTGACTATCAATCGCCGGCAGCACCAGTTTACCCTGCGCTACCATCCGTACCTTCGTCTCATAAGCGAAAAAAGGGGCAGCTATCCCCTGAAGGTGCGTACCCAGTCTACCCCTTCTATCCTCCTCAACCCATACAACCGGTGGCTCCACGTACACGGCATAGAAGGCATAGCGCCATTCCATCACTTGTGGGGTTATTCTTTGTCGCTGTGCAGCTCCTGCTGCTGCTTCGCTTCTTGCTCAAGCTAATAAACATTCAAGGCAATGCTGATTGGGTAAGCATCGTCTATTCTACCAGTGATATCTTCCTATTGCCCATCCGTCTCATCTTCCAGCACATAACCTTACCTTTTCCCATACCGTTGGAACTCTATACCCTGATAGCCATACTAGCCTACGGATTGCTATCACGTATCCTGGTGAGCATATTAAAAGCTATATTATACTAGGGTTTTGCAACGACTGGAGGACGCTCTTTTCCTGATTCCCGTTAATCTTTTCCGAACTCGTCTAACACATCCAGTGTGTTGATAAAGTCGCGATAAGCATCCAGATTGTCCTGGTCCATCTCTTTTTTGTCTCTCCTCTGCTCTGCCTTCGTTAACGTCTGCTCTTCGTTCGTTTCAAGGGCCACGCCTGCACGCTCTAGAACGCTCTCTTCAACAAAGATAGGCGTTCTTGCACGGACAGCGAGGGCAATAGCGTCGCTAGGACGTGAGTCGACCTCCACATGCCTACCCGCAACATCCAACACGATACGGGCATAGAAAATGTCTTCTATCAGGTCTGAAATGACAATGCTCTCTATTTTTGCCCCGAGCTCCACAATGACGTTTTTCAGCAAATCATGTGTCAGCGGACGGGGTGATGTCGTTCCCTGAAGTTCGACGGCAATTGCGTATGCCTCTGCATGTGCTATCCAGATAAATAAGTAGCGTTCCTGTTTTGTAGCTTTCAAGATGACCACTCGCTGTTGCGTGGCCAGGTTTATACGCACACTTTCAACTGTCATCTCAACCATATATCTGAACTCCCTCTTCTATGGCTGGGGTCCGTCGAATTTCTGACGCCTCTGCAATACACCCTTTTCCTTTTTCAAGTGTATGTCTTATTCATTGTACACTTATTCGTGGGGTAGGCGCAAATCATCCCTCATCCCCTGTTCCCAATGCAATCTCCTACAGCATGAGCAATTGTCACTCAACCTACTCTCAATGGAGAGTATAGCAAAATGTGCCCACTATTCCAAGTCCCTGTTGAGGAAAATCTCCCTTTTTTGCGTCACGAAATAATATTCGGAAAATACGTTCGATAAAAGGCTTGAAATGCGTAAGATGATATGCTATTATAGATTTGAATGGCTGTTCTATTTTTGTAGTCTGGCTACAATAAAAGAGGCCGAAACAGAAAGGCGGAAATGGGTACTATGTCATCAGATCAGGCAACCGACATTCAAAAAAGAATGTACAATTTTATTGTTAGCTACATGAAGACGGAGAAGATGCCACCTACCAATCGCGAAATTGGTCGTGAACTGCAAATCGCCAGCACCGGTCATGTTGATTATCATCTCACTATGCTGGAGAAAAAGGGGCTTATCTCTCGCCAGCCCAAGAAAAGCCGTGGCATCAAGCTGATTGAAACAATTACTGGTATCCCCGTCATGGGCTCGATCGCTGCAGGTCAGCCTCTCGAAATTTCTAATGATCCCGAGGAAATGCTCGACGTTGGCCGTGAGTTGGAGCCTGACAACACGTATGCATTAATCGTAAAAGGTCGCTCCATGATCGAAGATCACATTTGTGATGGTGATTATGTCGTCATTAAACCTCAGGATACCTGCAACAACGGCGATATTGTCGTCGCTGTTCGTTTACAAGAAGGGATGAGCGGTAGTGCTACCCTCAAACGCTTCTTCCAGGAGAAAGATCACGATAGGGTGCGTCTGCAACCGGCTAACTCTGAATTAGAACCTATTATTATTCCCAAGAGTGAGTGGGATGAAGAATGGAAGGTTCAGGGAAAGGTCGTCGCCATTTTCCGCCAGTGCCACGCCGCATAAAAACGTCTTTTTCTGTTAAGGCCGTCAACAAGTCTTCTCAGGGGTACGCATATCTCGATATCATTACAAAGCGCATACCCCTGAGCATAGTCCTTTTGTTTTCCTCTCCTCCATTCACCGAGTTCCGCGACAGGATGCCCGGCTTTAGCCGTGGAGTTAATTAACCAAAAGTACTAATAAAATTCCTCCTTATTATCTTTATTGTATCTTTTTACTTGTTTTGTATACGCAATTCTGTCGTGAGTACTGAATTACCCTATTGATTCACTTGTACTCTTTACTCAATTATGGTATATTCATAGCACGAGACAACAGTGAAGGATATTTGAAAAACCCTTATTTCACCTGCGATAACACAGGATGGTAAAGCGCTCGTATTAGGTACCTCCTGGTTTTGGTTCGCTAGCGGTTCCCAGAATGGAGATAGTTGATGAGAACTGCCGCTGTGGCCTTGGTGTTGATTGTTGGAGCTGCAGTAGTCCTCTGGTATGGTAACACATTGAATTCATTGATTCTTGGTGGGCTGATAGGTGGATTGGCGGCTTTGCTACTAAGCATCCCGATTTCCCTGGTTTTATTTTCCTACTTTTCTCGCCGTCATGAAGATCAACTTAGGACAGAAGTTCAAGAAGAAATGTCCCTGGCTCAAATCCATGAATATGGATACCTTGAGGCTCCAGAGGACATTTACGATGCCGAAGTTCAAATGCTTCCTCCCGCAGAGTACGAACGGAGCGATTATAGAGTAACGACAGGACGAAATCTCGTCCCTTCTTACCCTCTTCCGCCTCCAATAAGGCAAAATCAGCTTGCTGCATCAGAGGGTCAAGCATATCGTCAACGTACAACAGAATATCCCCTTCGTCCGGCTCGGCCACCAAAATCGGCCTCTTTAGCTCCTTCTGGACGAGGCAATGGTAACGCGCTTCCGTCGCGTAATCCCAATGCTGCACGACAGGGGCGTTATCCAGGATTCCCTGGTTATCAACCAACTCTCCCTCGTGGATCACATCGGACCGCCGCTTTGCGTGCCGCACGGCAGGAAGTTGCCCAACAATATAATGACGATGACCTTGAAGTGTACCCAACCAGTACATCCAGAAAGATTCCCGCTGTTCGTCAGGAACAAAACCTGGTACCAGAGCAGTATCGGCCCAGGGTCAATCGGCCAGCTCAAAAACCCCATCCACAGGGACCAGATCACTATCGTTCAAAGCGAACCGTTGATGGTTCTCCAATTCCACCCGGCTACAAGCATGCATTGCCTGAAGCTAGTGAGAGCCTCGCCAACGAAACCTCTCAGAGAATCTATTATCGATCTCGCGAGCAGCAAACCGATCAATTGCGGGAGTCAACAGGTCCAGTTGGGCGTGGTCCGCAGACCGATCAAATTCGGCGATCAAACGAATCGATGTCCCGTAATCCCCGGGTTGAAGCTCAGCTTCGTAATCCTGAAGTCATAACAGGTAGCCTCAAGAATCCCTTGGTACGGCGCGCACCGTATATGTATGAAGATGATCCCCTGCGCCAGGAATTAGCGCAGCAGATAGATGTCCCATTCATACAGCGTCGCGCATCACTCTACGAAGAAGATGATCAAGATTATTAAATAAGTAGTGGGGCTCGACATATATGTGTCGAGCTCTACTGAAATCCTCTTTGCTTAACGCAGCCTCCCCACTACAACCACCTTACAGGGGCTCTGTGAATTTGTACTAGAGCCTAGCCGCGCTGAGAGAAATGTGCTAGTATGGGACACAAATGTCTGCTCTATACTCAAGGAGGCTATATCATTGTTAACTAATCTAACAAACGCCATAACAGTATGGATTTACAGTCTCTATGGATATACCGGTCTGGCTGGCATCGTGTTTGCTATGGCCCTCGAAAGTTGTTGTATCCCGCTGCCGAGTGAAATAGTAATGCCAGTAGCTGGCATCATCGTCGGCAGTTATTATACATCGCACCCCTTACATCTGCCTGGTACAAGCCCAACGTTTCCGCTCTGGCTCAATTTGGTGCTCGTAGCCCTGGCTGGAGCCCTCGGGTGTCTCATTGGCTCAATCGCTGCCTACTACATCGGGTACAAAGGTGGACGGCCGCTATTGCTCAAATACGGACGCTATGTGCTCATCTCCCAACACGATGCCGATAAAGCAGACCGCTTCTTCCAACGCTGGGGGAGCCCTACTGTCTTCTTCTCACGCCTGTTGCCTGTAGTACGCACGTATATCTCACTTCCAGCTGGTATAGCAGAAATGCCCTTTGCAAAATTTTGCGTCTACACCTTCCTTGGCTCGTTTCCCTGGTGTCTCCTCTTGGCCTATCAATCTGCTTCCATGCAATCAGCGCCTCAACCACCGCAGCAGGGTTTGATTCAGCAGGATCTTCAACAACCCTTGAATCAGCAGCCCCAACAACAGCAATATCCTCCTCAGCAGGAGTGGACCAAACAGTCACAATCTCAGCAACAACAGTTTCAGCCTCGACAGCCTCAATCACAGCAATCATGGCCGTCTTCCACGGGTGATAATGACCGTACTATTCGCCGTGACTGAGAGCCCGGGTTCCTGGGGGCTGGACATGCAGCCCCTGAGAACCATCGCAAAGGAGGTTATTTCCATGTCTTCACCCCCTGATCTTTCCAATGCCTCACCTCTCAACACACCTTTTTATGCCCGGTGGCTGAGGCGCTTCCTGTTTGCCTTGACGATCCTCGCCTGGATAGCCATCGGAGGAGTCATCCTCTATGTCCTTGGACGTATCATTGACTCAATTATTTTACTTATCATCTCTTTGCTGATTGCCTATATCCTCTATCCCCTCGTAAAAATATTTCAACGTTTCATGCCGCGGCCACTAGCGATCCTCGTCGTTCTCCTCCTTTTACTCGTTTCGTTGGCCTTCATCATATTTTATGTGATGTTTACCGCTATCACACAGTTATCTCAACTCGTTGTGACCATAGATAAGTTCGTTGTAGCGATACAGGCTGGACGTTATCCAGACCTCATTAAGTTTATGAATAGCATAGGTATTACGGATACATTCCTAAAGTCATCAGCGCAACAATTGTTGGGCCAGGTGGGAAATGTCCTCTCTGGCGTTATTCCATTCGTAAGCAGCATTTTCGCTGTGTTCATCAATATAATTATCGTTGCCTCGTTTAGTATTTATCTTTTAGCTGATGGCCCGCGCGTGATATACTGGCTCAAACATAAAACGCCCCTCAAGCAACACGAGCGTATTGACTTTGTGTTATCTACCCTGGAACAAACGGTGGGCGGTTTCGTTCGGGGTCAACTGCTGCTGTCCGCGCTGATGAGTTTCCTTATCGGTGTTGGCGCATATTTCATTGGCATTCCCTTTGCGGTGCTCATTGCCGTGATCGTTTTTATCTTAGAATTCGTTCCAGTCGTCGGCGCCTATATTTCGGGGGCAATTGGCATTCTCTTTGCGCTTACTCAGGGGTGGCAGGTGGCACTCATTTACGCGATTTTCGTTACCATTATGCAGGGAGTGCTGGATGGCCAGATATTGGCTCCGCGTATCCTTGGTCGTTCCGTCGGCATACATCCTATCATCTCCATTTTTGCCTTGATCGCAATGGCGCAACTCTTCGGTCTCTTCGGCGCCCTGTTGGCTGTCCCGCTGGCGGCTTGCGTGCAAATCTACATCGTCGCCTTCTGGAAGGAATGGAAGGCGAGACATCCCGAAGAGTTTCCCCCGGAAGAAAAGGATCCGACTCCCGCCAAAGTTCCCGGGCATTCCACGGCAAAGACGTAGATTTGGTATGCATAGCAGACCATTCCTCTAGCATAAAGATAACTTCCTTGCTTCATAATATCACTGTAAAATCAGCAAGATTAGGGATGAGCTAATCAAAGAGTTTGCTCAACAGCCCTGGGCTAAGTACTTTTACGGTTGACAACAACGTCGAGAAGCATGACAATGGGCCGGAATGAAATCTTCTTTGTGCCTGACAAAGAGAAGATCAATCTCGGTGCTCTAGGTAGTGGAGCAATATAAGAAGGAAACTGAACAGTAGGTAAATCATATGACGTGGCGAAAACGTTTAGTTGTATTGCGTAATCGTTTATATCTCTATCCCGTACCCGAACCCCTGCCTCGCACTCGCTTCTTCTGGGTGGCGACCAGTCTGGTCGCGCTGGTCGCAGTCACCTTTTCCGTATATTTTATTCTTCTGCATCTTGGGCGACAGGATGCCTATCTCACGCCCGCTGAAGACCTGGGCACGATGGACCAGGCCGTCTGGAGTCTGACACACGGGCAACTCTTTCATCAGACGGTATGCAATATCGTCAGCGATACCAACTGTACGAGTGTGAATGGTGTTTCGCGCTTTGCCATCCATTTTGAACCGGTTCTTTTCCTGGTTTCGCTGTTTTATCTGATCGTTTCCAGCCCTAAAACATTGCTTGTCTTGCAAACCCTGGTTGTAGCGGCCGGCGCATTTCCCGCCTTCTGGCTGGCACGTCTGCGACTGCGTAACGAACTCGCGGCCGTGGGGATCGCCGTCTTGTATTTGCTCTATCCCGCGTTGCAGCAAGCGGAAATCTTCGATTTTCACGCTGTTACGTTGACCTGTGCCCTGCTGCTCTTTACCCTGTATTTTATGTATACGCGCCGCACTGTGTGGCTCTTCGTTTTTGCTATTCTCTCGATGGCCTGTAAGGAAGAGATGCCGGCCGTCATTGCTATGTTTGGCCTGTGGTCAATCGTTTTTCAGCAGCGCTGGCGCACCGGCCTCGGGTTAGTAGCGCTGAGTATGGCCTGGGTGGGTATAACGCTGCTGGTCTATCACTTTGCCAGCCCTACCGGGCATCCATTGCTGGCTTCGCGTTATGGCTACCTCGGCAACAGTCCATCACAGATTCTCTTTTACTTCCTGCAACATCCACGAGCGGTGATCGATCAGCATCTATTAGAGCCGACACACCGTCAGTACCTTCGCATATTGCTGGCTCCGGCAGGATATCTTCCTGTGCTGGCTCCCTGGGTACTTGTTATGGCATTCCCTTCAATCGCTTTAAATCTGTTGAGTTCATACCGCAATCAGTACCTCGGTGTGTTCCAGTACAGCGCTGAGATTGTGCCGGTGCTGATCTTTGCCACGATTGAGGCCATGGTGTTGATTACCTGGATTGTACAGTGGTTAGTAAAGCAATTGCGCGCACCACAGGAACAACAAACTCGGGACCAGGAAGCATCCCCGGCAGAGCAAATGAAACCTGCTGTGTTTGTTCGTCCTGGTCTTCGCTGGCTACAACCCGCGGTATTGCTTGTACTTGTAGGCTTTACGCTTTTCACAGCTGTGCGTAATGACTTCACATATGGCGCGCTCCCATTTTCAAGAGCATTCGCGTGGCCGCAAGTGACTCAGCATGATCAGGTCGCGCAACAATTTGTGGCAATGATCCCTCCTTCGGCCTCTGTCTCTGCGCAATCGAGCCTGGTGCCGCACGTAAGCGAGCGTAGTCATGTATATTTGTTTCCCTATGCCGATGACACGGCTGATGATATCTTCCTC
>VBHS01000430.1 GCA_005881295.1 Chloroflexota bacterium | reverse complement strand
TCTTCTGAAACTAAGGGCAATTGCTAATCATGTATAGATCAGGATCTACAGACACACAATCACATCTACCAGGCTGGTTTTTCCGGGTGCTGCTGGTGTTTGGATTTGCGTGCCTCTTTATCATAAGCACGACAGTGGGGGCATCAACGACGTATGCCAGCGGCAGACCCGGTGGCAATGTCACTGATCCTGTTGTGCGCGCAGTGGATGTTGCCGAGCCCGCTGTGGTGCGCATTATCACGTCACTGGGTGGCCACCTGACCGTCCACTTTTCTCAGGGCAACGTGACTTTTCCACAAGGCACAGGCAACAGTTATCCATTACAATTATCGGGCAGCGGCACGTTTATTACGGCTCACGGCGACATTTTGACGGCAGACCATGTGATTAATCCGCCACATGACCAGGCGCTCAGCCAATTTCTTGACGACCAGGCGGCGAAAGATGTGGCGGCGTACATGAATTTGAATGCCAAGTCAGGTTCTCAAGTCAGCGCGGACCAGGTAGACCAGGAACTCAAGAGTGGGAGCCTGCAATCGGCACCAATGTATGACCCGGCCAGGAGCGAAGTCTTTCTGAATACAACCTATACCGGGCCATTGACCGCGACAGATCTTTCAAGCCTGCCCTTCCAGCTTCATGCTGCGGTTGATCGTATCGAAAAAGAAAGTTCCTTCAATCAAAAAGACGTGGCCATTGTCCATGTCAAAATGAACGATATGGCTAGCGTCCAGCTTGGTGATTCGGGCAGTGTACAGCAGCAAGATCAACTGACGATCATTGGTTTCCCAGGCAACGGGGATGTCAGCAACCTGCCGACAGATCTTCTTACGGCTTCGGTCAATACAATCAGTGTCAGTTCCACTAAAACGACTGATACTGGCGCACAGGTGATTCAAGTGGGAGGCAATGTTGAGCATGGCGATAGTGGTGGGCCCGCGTTGGACAGCAATGGAGCAGTAGTTGGCATTGTGAGCTTTGGCCTGGTAAATTCCGGCTCGCCGGGGGGCACAAGCTTCTTGCAGGCGAGTAGCAGCGCGCGCGACGCCTGCCACCCGTCCAACCCCAACAAATACACTTGCAGCCTATGCCGCCTGGATTATTGGCGGTGTTATAGTGCTTATTCTGCTGCTGGCGCTGCTCTCTATGGTGTTTTTCTTCAGGCGGCGGAAAACAAACGCTGCCAATAGAGCTAACCCCGGACGAGCATCGCAGGATCAAGGGATGCGACCTGCCACTATCGAGCAGAGAGGACCAAATTCGCATCCAGGGGTAGTTGCCGGGCAGCAGAAGCAGGGGGCGCCGCAAGATGATGGAATGGCGGCCTTTGGCGCACCACCGGCTACTAATACACCGCAGCCGGTTCAGTCGTCATCAACATCGGTACAAACGGTTGTCTCCGGTACCCTGCGTCCATGGCCGTGTGGGCATATGAATCGTGCTAATGCGCGCTTCTGTAGTATCTGCGGCGAACCTGCACCAGCACCGCCCACAAGTCGCCGTTTGGAGCAATAAGAAATTATAGATGGAAGAGGGGAGAAAAGCGGTATCAGCGATGCCGCTTTTCTCCCCTCTTCCATTATTTTGTGTCTCCAAATCCCATGATGTTGTAACCGGCGTCAACAAACAATATTTCGCCTGTGATTGCACGGGCGAGAGGGCTACACAGAAAGAGGGCGGCGTCACCGACCTCGCTCTGTTCAATGTTGCGACGCAGGGGCGCAACAACATTCATCTGTTCGCGAATTTGGGTCAGGCCAGAGACTCCACGGGCGGCGAGGGTATTCAGGGGACCAGCAGAGATGGCGTTGACGCGAATGTTATGCTCTCCAAGTTCGTGGGCCAGATAGCGCACGCTGCACTCCAGGGCGGCTTTGGCGACGGCCATGACGTTATATTTTGGCATTACGCGCTCACTGGCCATGTAGGTCATGGTCAGCATACTGCCGCCACCGCGTGCCTGCATCAGCGGGGAGGCGCGCCTGGCCATGGCGATAAGGGAATAAGCGCTGATATCAAGGGCGGTGTGGAATCCTTCGCGAGTCGTGTCATAGAAGGGGTTTTCAAGCTCGCGAGGAGGGGCATAGGCAACGGAATCTATGCCGAAAACAAGGGCTTTTTTTCCTTCAAGTAGAGGCAAAGATATACTCCTCTCAGGGCGTTCAGTCGCCCGCCAGGGCAGGGGCGAGCCCTGCCGTACATTTTAGCGCTCGATAGGGTAACGTCGAGCAACCCATCCGTTCATGCCATTCGCCAGATTATATACATTTTTGAGACCTGTGACCAGGGCAATTTCTGAGGCAGAGGCGCTACGCTGCCCACTGGCGCAGACAAATATGACATCTTCGTCCTCGGGCAGATTTAAATCTTTGAGCGCTTTGCCAAAGGAATAAATGCCGCTGATAGGGACCAGTTCGGCTTCGGGAATGTGGCCGCGAACCCATTCATCTGGTTGGCGTACATCAATGACGCGAGCTCCAGCCTCGATCATTTTTTTCGCTTCATCGGTGCCAATGGTGGCAAAGGGCAGTGCCTCTTCTTCGTATTGATCATTGGGCATTGGTATTTTCCTCGGTGTTGTACTGTTCTAGCCAGAGACGGCCTAATGTGGTAACGGCGATGATGTATTCATCTCCTACAAACGTCATGGTGAGCAGGCCCTGATCTTCCATTTCGCGATAGTCGTCGGTAATGAGGTAGTATTGCCGCACCATGCGTGTAAGGTCGCTTTCCGGCAGTTGTTTCCAGGTCTGTAGGAGGCGCAGAACTGCGGCATATTTTACGCTGCTGTCATCGATTGCTCGCATACGGACAAATACTCCTTACGGGAACTGCTGCTCATTGTTGGTACTTTAGCATCTATCATCAGAAGAGTCAACTCAACTCTACTTTTGAGAACCCCTGACTCCCTTGCTACCTTGCTCAACGGTTGACATCCATTCATTTCTTTGTTATCCTCAGAAAGGGAAGGCGCTCGTCGTCTTGACTGATGGTTCTTGTAGCGGCCTGAAAAACCGGCAAGGAAACGAGCGAGCTAAAACAGACAAGGAGTTTTGAGATGGCAACTTATGAACCTGAGCGGACGCGAAATTTTTATCTTCTCGGGGATAGTCAAGCCGAAATGGTGCAGCTGATCAAGACCGACCAGCTGTTCACGACAGCCATGGGAGGGCTTCTGCCGGAGCAACCTGAGCAGGAAATCGCTCACCTGCACGATGTGCTTGATATCGGGTGTGGTCCTGGAGGCTGGTTGCTCGAAATGGCCTACGCCAATTCGCGCCTACATGCGACAGGGATCGACGTCAGTCAAGGGATGATCGACTATGCCAGGGCCCTGGCCAGTGCCAACGGGTTAGACAACGCTCAGTTCCACGTGGCCAACGCCATAGACCCGCTTGACTTTCCTGATGGGACCTTCGACCTGGTCAATGCTCGTCAAATCGAGGGGGCTGTTCCAACAGCAGCCTGGCCTCCGCTCGTCAAGGAAATGGTTCGTGTCACGCGACCTGGCGGGATCATTCGCATCACGAGTGTGGAGTGGGGCGGGGTGACCAACAGCACGGCCTTTCAGACGCTTGAAAGGCTGATGATTGGTGGAGCGACGAGAGCCGGGCTCAACCACATTCCCGATGAGCGCTGGTTGGGCGCTACCATTCTGCGGAGCCGGTACCTGCGCGATGCAGGCTGCGTGAACATCCAGGAGCGACCAAGCCTCCTGGATTTCTCGGCCGGGTCGGAATACTGTCAACCAATGAATCAGCAGTGGGTCATCGTGTTCGAGCTCATCGAGCCGTTTCTGCTGGCTACAGGGGTGGCAACCAAACCAGAGATCGAACGCCTGCGGCAGCAATTCTCGATCGATGCGCTGGAGGACAGCTTCCGAGGAATCCTGTACATGCTCACTGCCTGGGGCGAAAAGCCGTGAGCCAGCTCTCTGTTCTATGCTAGTTTGCAGAAGGGATCTACGTTCTATGACACCATCATCCGATGCTCAGCTCAACGCAAGCTCCTCGTCCTTGCCAGAACAGGGCATGGAGCTGCCACGCTTGTTCCATTTTGATCTGCCTCCTCTCAAGCAGACAGGCCAGCCGTTTCCCGAACAGACCAATATCTCCAGCATCCATCACGTCCTCGACATAGCCTCGGGGGATGGCCAGTGGACGATCAGCGCCGCCCAAACTCTCCCACAGGTGCAGTTCGTCGGTATCGAGGGCCAGGCCGGGTTGGTAGAGCAAGCACGCGCTCAGGCCAAGCAAGAAGGGGTGACCAATGTCACCTTCACCCTCATGGACCCCTTTGCACCGCTGGATCTGCCTGATGGGGCCTTCGACCTGGTCAATGCCCGCTACATCGCGGGGCTCCTCGAGGCAGCAGCCTGGCCCAACGCCCTTCAGGAGTTCGTGCGTGTTACCCGTCCGGGGGGGGTCATCCGACTCACGGAGAACGATCTGCCCATCAGCAATACAGTGGCGTTTGCGCAACTGGGCGGGCTGATCTCCGATGCCCTCTACGAGACGAAACGCAGTTTCTCCTCCAATGGGCAACTGCTCTCCGTCACGCCAGCGCTCAAACGGCTGTTGCAGGATGCCGGCAGCCAGGAGGTGCAGCAGGGGGTCTGGTTCATCAATTTCTCGGCGGGCAAGCCGGCCCATGCCGACCTCTGCCAGAGGCTTTCCCAAACCTACCGGCTCGCCCAGCCCTTTCTGATCCGCACAGGCGTGACCACGCCGGAAGCAGTCGAACAGACCTATCAGCAGATGCTCTCAGAAATGCAGTCGGATGATTTTTGTGCGGGTGCGTTCTCTCTGACCGTGTGGGGCACCAGGCCGTAAGGATGCCATTCATCTTCCAAAACCTCGATACTGGTGACGAAGCCAGCGGCGCT
>VBHS01000282.1 GCA_005881295.1 Chloroflexota bacterium | reverse complement strand
AAAGCCAGGAACAACAGAAGTTTGCAAAGCGCGCCCGGCTCTATAGAGACCTCTTTATCAAGAATGGAGAGATTCAGGCCCGCTACCTGCCTCCACTCTTCCTTGGCATCGCCCTTGCCGGAGCTTTTCTCCATGGCCTCTTCCTTGTGACACACCACCAGCTCTCCGTTGGGAGCCTGGTGGCCTACATGGGTCTGATGGGCATCATTCGCTTCCCAACCTTCATCTCCATCTGGTCATTCAACCTCGTCCAGTTAGGCATAGCGGGAGCGCAGCGCATTCTCACCATCCTGCGCGAGGAGACTGAGCTCGACGAGAACGAGAACGGCTACAGCGAGCAAATGCGCGGCGAGATCGTCTTCGAGAATGTCACCTTCAGCTATGGCGACACTCCCGTCTTGAAACACATCTCTTTCCGCGCTGAACCAGGCCAGACCATCGCCATCGTTGGTCAAACCGGTGCCGGGAAAAGCACGCTGACGAAGCTGGTCAATCGCATCTATGACGTTCAGGAGGGCCATATCTTCATCGACGGCGTGGACGTGCGCGACTGGAGCATGGATGCGCTGCGCTCGCAGATCTCGACCATCGAGCAGGACATCTTCCTCTTTTCTCGCTCAATTACGGATAACATCGCCTATGGCCTTGGCCAGAAAGCGGATCAAGCAGCGATAGAACAGGCGGCCCGCGATGCCCAGGCCCACGATTTCATTTTGAACTTTAAGGATGGCTACAAGACGGTGATTGGGGAGCGCGGTGTCACCTTATCGGGAGGACAACGCCAGCGTATCGCCATTGCGCGCGCCCTGCTCACTGACCCGCGCATCCTGGTCCTGGATGACTCAACCAGCGCCATCGACAGCGCAACTGAAGATGAGATTCAGAAGGCCATCCGCCGTCTGCTACAGGGCCGCACCACCCTGTTGATCACCCATCGCCTCTCGCAGATACGCTGGGCAGACAAAATCCTCGTGTTGCGCAAAGGCGAACTGATCGACCAGGGTACGCATAGCGAGCTGATCGGGCGTTGCGAGTTGTACCGCCGCATTTTCGTTCACCGCGACAGGGTGCCCACAGGGCAACTGGTCGCAGAACAATCGCAAGAGGTGCCCTTACCATAACACTGATACTATTGCTCGGCTCGATCGCCCCAGCTATTAAGCCATAAGGGTGAAATGCTGCGCTTCCTTAGCAAAATTCACTTGACGTTTGCTCTCAACGGAGGAGATTACACATGGGCTTCATCATGGATGGCCTTGACGCGGAAACATATGACCGGAAGTACGACGACCGCCAATTAATCTCTCGCATTATCGGATACTTTCGACCACAATTGTCTCTTATGCTCATTGTCGCGGTTCTCGTTGTGCTCACGTCACTGATGGATACTGCCTTCCCTCTCCTGATTGCGCGCAGCCTCGATATCATAACATCCGCTCAATCCGCTCAGATCATAGGACTGCTGGTTGCTACGATCTTGATTACTGGCGTTCTCTCCTGGACGTTCAACTTTTTACGCCAGCGCTACACCGCCCGCTCGGTCGGCAACGTCGTGCTGAACTTGCAGCAGGACGCCTTCTCCGCCATCGTAGCGCGAGACATGTCGTTCTACGACGAGTATCCATCTGGAAAAATTGTAAGCAGGGTAACATCCGATACTGAACAGTTTGCTACAGTAGTCACCCTCACCCTCAATCTCTTGAGTCAGTTGCTCTTATTCGTTCTTATTGCCGCCGTGCTTTTCTACATCAACTACAGGCTGGCTCTACTGGCGCTGACCATTACACCCGTGATTGTGGCTATCGCTCTGGCTTTTCGCTGGATCGCGCGGCGCACTACACGGCGCTCTCAGAGATCGTTGGCGCGCGTCAACGCCAATGTGCAGGAAGCTATCAGTGGCATCACCGTGGCCAAAAACTTCCGCCAGGAACAGAATATGTATGACACCTTCAAGAAGGTCAATGTGCAGTCATATCATGTGAATGTGCGCTCCGGCTTTGTCTACAACGGAGTCTTTCCCCTGCTGTTCCTGGTAGCCAATATCGGTACGACAATCGTCGTCTACTTTGGCGGACTGAACGTCCTCAGCGGCGGTATCTCGGCTGGAGAATGGTTTCTCTTTGTGCAGAGTATTGGTATCCTCTGGTTTCCTCTGACAAGTATTGCCTCGTTCTGGAGTCAATTTCAACTTGGGCTCTCGGCCAGCGAACGCGTCTTCGCCCTTATCGATGCCGAGCCGCGTGTACAGCAGGTTGATCAACAGCCGGTGCCGCGCCTGGACGGACGCATTGAGTTCAAGGATGTGTTTTTCCAGTATACGGAGCAACAAACCGTGTTGGCCGGCTTTAACCTGACGATCAAAGCAGGGGAGACTGTTGCCCTCGTAGGTCATACCGGCGCGGGCAAATCAAGCCTGGGCAAGCTTGTCGCTCGTTTCTACGAGTTTCAGGGAGGAGAGATCCTCATAGATGGGCGCGACATCCGCACCTTTGATCTACACACGTACCATCGCCGTCTGGGCATTGTGCCGCAGGTACCATTCCTCTTTTCTGGCACAGTGGCCGACAACATCCGCTATGCCCGCCCGCAGGCAACGGACGAGGAAGTAGCGGCGGTAGCTCAGAATATCGGCTGGGGCGATTGGCTCGAGGCGCTGCCCAACAGCCTCGATACCGAGGTGGGAGAAGAAGGCAAAGCGCTCTCTATGGGACAGCGGCAACTCGTCGCTCTGGCGCGAGTCCTGCTCCAGGACCCCTCCATCATCATCCTCGACGAGGCGACGGCCAGCGTTGACCCGCTCACCGAAGCGCAGATACAGGAAGGACTTGACCTGGTACTGGAAAACCGTACCGCCATCATCATCGCCCATCGTCTCTCAACCATTCGTCATGCCGACCGCATCATCGTCCTTAGCCGCGGCAGCATCGTCGAAGAAGGTAGCCACGACCTGCTGATGAGGCAAGGAGGTCATTACGCCCAGCTATACAATACCTACTTCCGGCACCAGTCGCCAGATTATCGACCCGGTGAAGGGTTTGTGCCCGTGCTCATCCCCGTTACAGAAAATGAATAAGCTCCGAGGAGCGCAACAAGGAGAAATCAGTAAAAACTTCCTTACTCTCGATCCCGCACATAACTATCAAGGAAGCGCGCAATTGCAGGATAAGCAATAAGACGATTTGCGCGCTTCACCAGACCATGACCCTCGTCAGCAAAGCGCAGGTACTCTACCGGCACATCTCGCGCCCTTAGGGCAGCGACGATCTGCTCCGCTTCACCAACAGGTACGCGCGGATCGTTGGCGCCATGCACGACAAAGAGCGGCGCGGCAATCCGATCCACGGAACGAATGGGCGATATCTGCTCCAGAAATTCGCGGTCACGCTCCAGGCTGCCGTATTCGGACTCGCGCAGTTTGCGCCGCCAGGGACCGGTGTTCTCCAGGAACGTCACGAAATTGGCGATCCCAACGATATCAACCCCTGCCGCCCACAGGTCGGGGTAGGTCGTCAGCGCGGACAACACCATGAATCCACCATAGCTGCCCCCCATTACAGCAATGCGACGCGCATCAGCGATACCGCTTTCCCGCAGGTAGTAGACCGCGTACTGCAAATCCTTCACCGAGTCCATACGCAGGCGGACATCATCCAGGCTCTGGTACTTATAACCGTAGCCGGTACTCCCACGCACATTCGGGACAAATACCGCGTACCCGCTGGCGACAAGGTACTGAATGACCGGGTTGAATATCGGGCGCGACTGACTTTCTGGACCACCATGCACATACACCACAACCGGCAGCCCTTGTGACTCAGTATTGCGCGGGAGGTAGAGAAAAGCAGGTATCTCGCGTCCATCAAACGTCGGATAGCGCACAAGCGATGGCGCAACAAAAGCCGTCTGGGGAATACCACCCAGCGCACTGCGTGTTGCGCGCCACAGCAGGCGTCTCTCTACATCCCACACCCACACATCGGAGGCATCATCTGCGCTATCGATAGTAAATGCCAGGCGGCTGCTATCACTCGACCAGCTGATCTCCCTCAGCACACCCCGTGGTAAAGCCGCGTGTGGTGCCGCCAGCGTTCGCCGCGTTTCCCAGCCCGTTGAAACATCGAAGAGCTCCAGGCGAGAATACCCATCCTCATTCGTTACCAGCGCCATACGCCTGCCATCGTCGGTTAGCGCCAGGCCCTCAGCATCCCAGTTGTCTTCCCGCAAATACCTTAGTTCATTTGTTGCGAGATCAAGCCACGCCAGCGAGAGAAACTGGCGGTCACGATTGCTAAGCAAGTACAGCCCGCTTTTATCCGCCGACCATGCCACGAAAGCATGTAATGCGGGCCCTTCCACGACCTCTGGAGTCAGAGCCCGAGATTCGCCAGTAATTGTATTGACCAGCAATAGTTGATTGCGCATGTTCGTTTCATAGCGGCTCACCAACACCTGCTCTCCGTCAGGTGCATACCTGCCCACATAGTTGTTGCCATCTTGACGCAGTAGCTGCCTGGTAGTGCCATGCTCCAGCGCATACTCATAGACATCAAAATAGCGGCGGTCACGCTCGTTACTGCTAAAAGCTATGCGCGTTCCATCAGGTGTCCACGCGGCGGATGTATGAATTGCCTCGGGCTCGTAGGTGAGCTCTTTCAAGGTGGAACCATCCCCCTTGAGCGTGTACAACTGCGTTAGTTCGCTGCCACCTACATCTCCGCTGAGCAACAAGCTATCCGCTACCGGCGAGAAACTCGCTTCAGCAATACGCTCACCTCGAAATGTAAGCTGGTTCGGCCACGCAGGCAATTGCGCATCTACATTGACAGGTACACTCCACACCTCGGCTACCCCTGTGATATCCGTGAGGAAGCTCAGGCTCGTACCACCTGGTGCAAAACTCGCCCCGTAAGCGGAGCGTACATTCAAATAGCGTTCAAAACTATAACCCGGCATGTCATATCCTATCTATGGAGGGAAAGAACAAACCAATCGATGGTCCAAAACACGTTCTTCTGGCAAGTCGTGACATGAAATCCATCAATTGGTTTTGCGTATACTGGTTCGAAGGATCGGCTCAATGCGAGGGAGGCCCTTCGATCCGTCGCTGTTGAGCATCAGAGCCGCCCAGTTGCATTTGTTGTTTCATGGCCTGCAACTGATCATCCACGTTCTGCTGGGCAGAAATCTGCCGCAGTTCGCGTTCGAGCGGATCGTTGGAACCTGGTCCCAGCAAGCCCTGGTCACCCAGCGTTCCCTCTTCTATGAGCGTATCCATCGCGTTGGCGCGGGCCTGCATCGTGAGAACCTTGTCCTGCGCACGCTGCATAGCCAGGTTCATCTCGTTCATTTCCTGCGAGATACCTGTCACCTGCTCATTGATTTTCACCTGGGCCTGCGCCGCGTTATACTGTGCTTTCACCATCTCTTTCTGCGTGCGGAAGGTCTCAACACGAGCCGAGATGGTGCGTTCCATAGAAATCAGCTTCTCCTCTTGAGCATGGAGCTGGGCAAGTTGCTGTTCGTACCCATTGATCTGCACCAGCAGCACTTCTTTCCGCTGCAGCGCCATGCGAGCCAGGTCCTCGCGGTTGGCCTGTAAAGCCTGCATTGCCTGCTGGTCAAGTGTATCGATCTTCTGCTGTAGCTGGTTCTGCTGCATCTCGAGACGCTTCTCATTGGTAACAACATCAGCGATCGAGCGTTTGAGATTTTGCAGTTGCTCAAGCTGCTTACTATACGAGTAATCCATTACCTGGCCAGGGTCTTCAACCTTGTCCAATGCCGCGTTGGCGCGGATGCGAAAAATGTTTGCGAGGCGTGAGAAAAAACCCATCGCTATCCCTCCTGATCAAGAGTACCTTATTTCCAAGTTGCTTCATTTTCCTGTTTTGTATATGATTATACCACTACGTTTATAAATCTATGATAACATAAACGCAGAGATTGTGGGGAACCCAAAAGATCAATCTTTTACTTCAAGGAAGGAGCGATGAATGGAAAACCTACCAGGCGAGCCATTACAAGAACCGCTGCAAATGGAAATGCTCGCCGCATCGCTACGTGCAGATAGCACCGACAACAGAGCGTTTCTGGAAGCGCTTGCCACCAAGTTATCAGGCTCGCTGCCCAACCAGACGACGGTCACGCGCCACAGCAGCATTTTCTCGCGTGATCACCCCGTCAAAGAAATCACCGTAGTCATAGGCGATTATCAATACCATATTGGCAGGGAGAAACAGGGGCCCATTGTGACACAGCGCGCGAAAGTAGTGCGGGGCATTGTGCTCAAAACGGAGCAGATACCGGTGGAACAATGGATTAATGAGCTTGCCAGTGCCTTAGCGGAAGAGGCCGCCCACAGTGCTCAGGCTCGCAACTCCCTTGAACGCTTTTTGCTCCAATAGTTAACCCGGCAGTTGGTTTTACCAGAGGAGACTTTCTAACATGCCTTTTTGGAAACGGTCCTCGCCAGAGGATGAACAGCGCAGAAGCCAGGCCCTGCAAGATGCGGAAGCCAGCCAGCGTTCGCTGGAGGCCGGTGGTCTCCCTCTTCAGGCCCAGCGAAGATTAAGCGAAGAGGTGCAGGCGGGGCATCCGCTCTTCACCAGTGATCTGAGCGTCAAAGAGTTTTCGCTGGTACGCAACCAGGGATATACCGCTCTCAGCCAGGTCATGGGCAGCTCAATCTATCAAGTTGGCTGGCAATTTACCCGCACCTTTTCCTGGAACACCACGGCATATGAGTTGACCAATGTATCGAACGCCCATCAGCACGCTGCCCAGCTTGCCCTTGGTAGGCTAGAACAGGAGGCGGCTCTCCTACGGGCCCACGGTGTAATCGGCGTGCGCTTGAACACAAGAGACTACGAGTGGGGCCAGAATTTGCTCGAATATACAGCCATTGGCACCGCCATTCGACTCGAAAACACGCCACTCCCATCACGTCCCTTTCTCAGCGACCTCTCAGGCCAGGAGTTCTGGACGTTACTCCAGGCAGGATACTATCCTGATGGGGTAGTGACAGGTTTCTGCTCCTACTATGTCTCTCTGGGCAGTCAAGCAACCCGGCAGTTGAACAGTTGGTTTGGCGGTGGTTGGACCAACCAGGAGATCGTGCCTTTTTCGCAGGGACTCTATACTGCTCGCAGCCTGGCAATGGATCGGCTCTTGAACATGGCACGACGCCTCAACGCTATTGGCGTGGTTGGAATGCATATCCACAGCAATCGAAGGCTCATAGAGCAAGAGAGCAATGAGACAAAGTACATGGACTTTTCCGTCCAGTTCTCAGCCGTCGGTACCGCCATTAACGCGCTGCGTAAAGATCACGTCATACCGGCGCCACAACCAACCCTTACCTTTACTGATCTACGCCCGGGACGACGTGGCGAAACAAGCGAACTCACTATAAAAGGTTAATCGAAAAAAGGAGTTATCATTATGTCCAGTCAAACACCCCCACAACCCCCACAGCAGGGCAGTGACCTGCCAACCCATGCACGCGAACGCCTCGATATCATGCGCGGCGATGCCACCCATAAAGCGCTCTTTACCAGCGATCTCAGCGTCAATGAGTTTCTGCTGGTACGCGAGGCTGGTTTCGACCCGGTCGGCCTTGTGGTCGGCAGCTCGATCTATCACATTGGCTATCAAATGGCCGCGTGGAACCAGAACCAGGAGATGAATGTCCTGACCCAGGCCATGTATCACGCTCGCGAACTGGCCATGTCACGTATGGAGGAGGAGGCCAACGCCCTCCGCGCCGACGGTATTGTTGGCGTGCGCCTGGAAGTCACTCGCCACGAGTGGGGTGAATCTCTCGCAGAGTTTGTCGCCATCGGCACGGCTATTCGCGCGCGTAACGGCTAATCCTATCGCAACGCGCGTGGTTTACCATTCACCTCTGACCTCTCCGGCCAGGATTTCTGGACATTGCTGCGTACCGGTTACCGCCCGGTAGGTATGGTCATGGGCAACTGCGTCTACCATGTCGCTCGCCAGGGCATGGGGCAGTGGTTCAAGCAAGTAGGACAGAACGTAGAAATGTCTAATTATACACAGGCCCTCTACGATGCCCGCGAGCTGGCGATGGAGCGCATGCAGGCCGAGGCCATCAGCCTCCGAGCACAGGGCGTGGTTGGCGCGCAGATCAATGAACGCAGCCATGGCTGGGGTTCACATGTCATCGAGTTTTTCGCCGTTGGCACTGCGGTGATCAGTATATCCGATACGCACGAAGTGCCTGCTCCCTCGCTCTCTTTATTGTTGAACGATTAAAGGAGAAGTGATCCATGTCGCTACTTGATCTAACGCCAGACGAGCTGCTTTCCACAACACGGTCAGTGCGCAAACGCCTCGATTTCTCACGACCGGTAGAAACCGAACTCATCCAGCAGTGCCTGGAACTCGCAGTACAGGCGCCCACCGGGGGCAACCGCCAGATGTGGCACTTTGTTGTCGTGACCGATGAGCAGCAGCGCAAAGCCCTGGGAGAGGTCTACCGCAAAGGATATACTTTCTACCGGCAACAGGTTAACGCGGAGAGCGCAAACAAGACGAGTTCCAGGCTTACTCGAGAGCGGCTGGAAACGCTGAAGAAGGTGCAAAGTTCATCGGATTACCTGGCGGACCATATACACGAAGCACCCGTCCTCCTGATACCCTGTGTCTGGGGCAGGGTCGATGGTCTTTCCCCCGTTGAACAGGCCGGTATCTGGGGCTCCATCCTACCCGCCGTCTGGAGCTTCATGCTTGCCGCCCGCGCGCGCGGCCTCGGTACATGCTGGACCACCATACATCTCAACTACGAACAGGAGGCGGCCGAGGTACTCGGCATCCCCTTTTCAAGAGTCACGCAAGCAGCGCTCATACCCGTAGCCTACACCCTCGGAGGAACCGACTTCAAACCAGCAGCAAGAATCCCAATGGACTCCATCCTCCACTGGAATAATTGGTGAGACGACCGTCTCGTAGGGGCGGGGGTGGCGGATGCGTGGGGATGGGACGCTTGCGTCGCCCTGGTCCCCCTGCCTTGCCTTCTCCCCTCGGCAGGGCGGCCCAAGGGCCCCATCCCCACATCCCAACCGCACCATTGACTCCAACTCATTCAGTTGTCGAATTGTAAAGGCGGTAGAAAGGGCAGAAGAGGCGGGCAGATGGCGTCCTTCTGCCACGA
>VBHS01000427.1 GCA_005881295.1 Chloroflexota bacterium | reverse complement strand
TAGGTTTCTTCTTTCCCCGGCCTGCATTCCAGTTCATATCATCTTCGTCCTCGTCCTCATCGAAAAAGTCTTCTTCATCTTCAAGCTCGTCTGCAGGAACTTCCTCAGCTAACAGTTCGTCATCGGTAGAGTCCAGATCCATGTCAGGGGTTTCAGTATCCTCTACAACAATATTTGGTATCTCCTCATCTTCGATTTCGTTATCCAGGTCCGTCTCGTCGAAGGCGGGTTCCGCGTACTCGTCAGCATCGAATTCAGGTTCGACCTCAGGATGGGCAATCGTTTCTTCGTAATCACTGGCGATAGCTGGACTGCTATTTCGCCCGGGCCTGCGAAGAGCGACATTGTCCAGCTCCAGCTCTGGTTCAAATGTGTCCGCTTCGTCATTTGGTCTGGGGCCGCCAATTGTTCTGCGTCCGGCGGCTATATCAAGCCAAAACTGGGAATAGTAATGAGGCCGATCTGAATCTTTCTCGCTTTCTTTTCTTGTCATTGATCAGCTCTACGGTGCGCCATAGTTGAAGATCGGCTTCAACTACTCCCCAGACCTTTTCCAGGGGGGAGGCACCGCTCCTCCTTTCGTTACGGAGTGCCGCTGCTGTTGGGCACACCATGTACAGTACGGAAGCCAGGGGCTTCCGGGTTCGTGCATCCTCTAAGCACGAGATATATTCATACTCTGTCGATTTTGGGGAACTGCCTCTCAAGCATAAAATTCCACCTATCTCATAATAAAAAGATTGCTCACAACTGTCAAGACGTATATTTACGATGAAGATTGGCCTCTGAGGCGTCTTTAAGGGTTGTCAAGCCCCTAAGTGCATGAAATTTCGTTTGAGATGTTTGCTTGAAAATACAAACGACCAATATAATATTATATGGACTATTGTTCAGACCCTTTGCAGCCTTTTTCGGCGTCTTGTTTGTATATATATACATAGCAATATACAACGTCAATTGGCACCCACCCGTTGCGTGATGTCTTACTTGCGTACAGGGGGGGCCGAAATCGTAGTATTGGAGGAAATCATTGACAAGAATACTCGACAGTATTGAAAGCCCGGAACAATTGCGTGCCTTGACAACAGAGCAAATGCAGCAGTTGGCAGAGGAAATTCGACGCGAAATCATCGAAAAAGTTTCGGTAAAAGGTGGTCATTTAGCGCCGAATCTGGGTGTGGTTGAGTTAACAATGGCATTACATTATGTCTTCGATACCCCGAAAGATTTACTAGTCTGGGATATTGGACATCAGGCATATGTTCATAAACTATTGACAGGCCGCCGTGATCGTTTTCACACTATCCGCCAGTTTGGTGGTCTTTCTGGCTATCTCCGCCGTGAGGAGAGCCCTTATGACGTTTTTGGCGCCAGCCACGCCAGTACATCCATTTCAGCAGCCCTTGGCCTGGCGGCTGCCCGCGACCTGCGCGGCGAGCAATCCAAAGTTGTCGCTATCATTGGTGATGGCGCCTTGACCGGTGGTATGGCATTGGAAGCTATTAATAATGCTGGCAGTTTAAAGAAAAATCTCATCGTCGTCCTTAACGATAATGAAAAATCGATTTCCGATAACGTCGGCGCTATACATCACTATCTTGGGAAAGTGCGCCAGATGCAGACATCCAGGAGCTACCAGCGGCTACGTGAGATGGCGAAGGGATCAATTGAAAAACTGCCGGTGGTGGGAGATAAAGCACGAGAAGCAGCTGGTCGGGCCGAAATGAGCTTCAAGAATTTTGTCTTACATAGTAAAAGCGGCATGATCTTTGAAGAACTCGGCTTCAAGTTTTTTGGCCCGTTTGACGGGCACGATATTCCTCTCCTGCTGGATGTCTTTGAGAATATCAAACAGATTGAAGGGCCAGTGATGGTCCAGGTGGTGACCAAGAAGGGCAAAGGTTGGGAATACGCGGAAGAAGACTCGACCAAGTGGCATGGACCCGGCGCTTTTGATTATACGACTGGCATCATCAAGAAAAATGCGGCTGATCCACCGACCTATACCGATATATTTGCTAAGACATTGGTGAATCTGGCAGAGGAGGATACATCTATTGTCGGTATCACAGCCGCTATGGCTGAGGGTACTGGCTTGAAAAAGATGCACCAGTGCCTCCCTGAGCGGTACTTCGATGTAGGCATAGCGGAACAACACGCTGTCACTTTCGCTGCTGGTCTTGCAGTAGGTGGTATGCGGCCCGTTGTTGCCATTTATTCAACGTTTATGCAGCGGGCTTATGACCAGGTGATTCACGATGTATGTATGCAGGATTTGCATGTCGTGTTTGCTATGGATCGGGCGGGCATCGTTGGCGAGGACGGATTGAACTGGCGGAACGGCAGGAATGTGCCATTCTCGCCTTTGGATCAACCGTCGCACCGGCAGAGGTGGCAGCAAAAGAGCTCGCAGAAGAAGGCATCTCTGTCGCGGTCGTCAATGCTCGTTGGGCCAAGCCGCTCGACGAAGAACTGGTCATCCGCCTGGCAAAGGGAACGCGCCGTCTGGTCACCATTGAAGATCACGTCATGGCGGGGGGCTTCGGCAGTGCCGTGCTGGAGCTATTGGAGCGCCGGGATATACATAACGTTGATGTGAAAGTGGTTGGCTGCCCCGATAAACTGATTGAGCATGGCGCGCCATCGATCCTGAAAGAGCTGTATGGCCTGTCGTCCTCGCATCTCAAGGATGTTGTGCGCGAGATGGTTCGCTCTGAGTCGAAGGGATATGAACTGGCCCATTAGGGTAGACGAGAGCGAGCAAATAATGAGGAAAGGAGGTTCCGTGAGCGCGGAACCTCCTTTCCTCATTATTTGCTACTTCATATAATCTGGCCGTCTCGCATCGTAATAATACGGTTCGCCAGGTTGCCTACTTCTATTGCATGGGTGACAATGACAAACGTCTGACCATGCTCCCGGTTCAGGCGACAGAGCAGATCTAAGATCTCCTGAGCGTTTTCGCTATCCAGATTTCCAGTCGGCTCATCTGCCCATACGATGGCTGGATCATTGGTCAGGGCGCGAGCAATCGTTACTCGCTGGCGTTGCCCCCCTGAAAGTTCGGCTGGACGGTGCCTGGCCCTGTCCAGGAGTCCTACCCGTTCTAACATCTCGAGGGCGCGCCTGCGTGCCTTTTTAGCGGGAACTCTGGCGATAAGCATCGGGAGCTCCACATTTTCCACTGCCGAGAGCACCGGAAGGAGGTTGAAATCCTGGAAGATAAACCCCATGTGTCGCGCACGGTAAGTTGTCCGTTCATTGTCGCTTAACTCGCGCAGATTGTCGCCCTGGATGAAAATGTTCCCCTCGTCGATGGTATCCAACCCCGAGAGACAGTTCAACAACGTCGTTTTGCCGCAGCCGCTCGGCCCCATAATAGCAACCATCTCACCAGCCTCTACCGCCATATCGATACCATTGAGCGCCTCTACACGCAGTTGTCCGCTGCGGTAGATTTTCTTTACCTGTTGTGCCTCGATAATCAATGACATTCCCGTGTTTCCATTAGAATAAACCAGGTGTGATTTCTTCACATCCTCAAAATTTTCTTGCTAAATAGCACCGATTATGCTATACTTCTGAGTTAGCGGGAGGCAAGAATCTCCCGCATACATGTGATTATGGTAATCACATGCTAAGTACACACGCTCTTTGAACAGCGGAAACCCTGGTACTCCTGAGTTCCATTGTAAGGATACTACAAGATTTGAGGATACTGCAATTTGCGTTGATATGAAGAGAGCGGAGGATCAATAAGGGAGGATCCATTTTTTGGCAAATATTATCTCAATGAAGCAGCTTTTGGAAGCCGGCGTCCACTTCGGGCATCAGACCCGTCGCTGGAACCCCAAAATGCAGCCCTTCATTTTTATGGATCGCAACGGCATCCATATTATCGATTTACAGCAGACGGTAACACGTCTCAATGAGGCCTACAAGTTTGTTGAGCAGCTTGCGGCCAATGGCGAAACCATCCTCTTTGTGGGCACAAAGAAGCAAGCACAGGAAGCTGTAGCGGAAGAAGCCAAACGCTGTGGTATGTACTATGTCAATCAGCGCTGGCTTGGTGGCATGCTCACTAATTTTCAGACGATTCAGTCCCGTATTCGCTATCTTCGCGACCTGGAAGCCCGTAAAGAACGCGGCGATTTCGAGCGCCTGCCCAAAAAAGAAGTGCAGCGCTTACAGGATGATATGACACGCCTGGAACGTATTCTTGGTGGTATCAAGGACATGCGACGTCTGCCGAGCGCGCTCTTTATCATTGATACACGTAAAGAACGCACAGCAGTCTTAGAGGCTCGCCGCCTGGAAATCCCCATCATCGCTCTTGCTGACACCAACTGTGATCCCGATGAGATGGATTATCCTATCCCTGCCAACGACGACGCTATTCGCGCCGTTCGCTTGCTGTGTGCCAAAATTGCGGATGCAGCCGTTGAAGGGCGCCGCGAACTGGAGGCCCGACAGAAGGATAGCGAGCCGAAGGATATTGAGGGCGAAGCGGGTGAGCCGTCGGAGACACCGGTGCCGGAAGTGAGCGAAGCTGAACTTGCGGCGGTTCCTCCTGCCTTACCGGCTGAGGAAGCAGAATCTGCCACCCCTACCCCTGCTGATTCTGAACTCGTTGCGGAAGAGGCGCTCTAAAAAAGGAATTTTCACTGGCGGGAGGTAAGAGGAGGACCCGGTGAAGAGAAACTTCACGCCGGGCCTTCTGGCCTCCCGCCTCTTACTGTATCTGGCGGTACGGGCGTAGGGGCGCAAATCATTGCGCCCTGGTGGGGAACCATGCCTGACCTCGGGCGTGATGAATTGAGCACTGCGGTGCGGCCCCTGCGTCCAGCATGTATCTAAATCGTAATAGAGGAAAGACCAAAATCTCTCCTGGCAATGACATATACAGAGTTATACATTTTTGTCAAGCACTCGGATACCAAAAATATGGACAGAGGTCACTGTACTTCTAACCGTCATCTGAGTAGAATACAACTGTAAGATTGAGGAGACAAAGAAACGTTATGAACTACGCTGCGGCTGACGTAAAGAGGTTGCGCGAGGAGACAGGCGCGACATTTGCTGATTGTAAAAACGCTTTGAGTGATGCTGTAACCTGGGAAGAGGCCCTCAAGCTTGTCGAAGCGAAGCGCGATAAGAAAGCACAGAAGATGCAAGTGGCGGATCGCGAAACCAAGCAGGGCGGTATCTTTTCCTATATCCATCACAACCATAGCGTGGGAGCATTGCTTGAACTGAATTGCAGTACAGACTTTGTGGCGCG
>VBHS01000281.1 GCA_005881295.1 Chloroflexota bacterium | reverse complement strand
GCTATATTCATTGTACTCCTCGTGGATTTTACGCACAGCACCTTGGGAAGCTTATTACTCATTACGTCGCTGGCGACTGGCGCCTATGCTTTGTTTACCTGGAGTAGTTACACAGCGCATGACCGCTACATTGCTCTGCTCGGGCCATTTATTCGCAGTACAAATCTGCGCCACTGGTTGAATACTGATCTACAAAGGACTGAACAGGGGCTGGAAGACCTCTTTTTTCACCTGTGCCAGGATGTGCTGGCGGTCAAATTTGCACGTTTGACCGTTATGGCCGGTTCGGTGAGGCGTATTTTTAGTTATCGCTGGCCTCTGGAAGCAAAAGAAGAATTTATGTATACTGTTCCCGCGTTTGCCCCGGGCAGCGGTTTTGACGAGATGCCGGATAGAGGTAATCGCGCCCCGGTACGTGTGAGCATCAATATTGATGGGCAGCAGATGATCTGCTGGGTGTTGCCTATATATGATGTACTCGGGTTGGTGGCGATGCTTTATCTTGGTCCACGGCAGGATGGGGGAGCGTTCACCGATGAAGATATGGACCTCGCGCACGCGTGTGGGCAGCGCATTCTTGACACGCTAGGTGACCACGAAGCGATGCAGGCAGTCGCTGCATTGCTGCGACGACGTATTGTCGATGTGAAGTTACTCGGGGCGCAGCATCGCCGCATTCTCCATGATGATATTCTGCCACAGATGCATCTTGCCCTGTTGCGATTGGAGACCTTGCGCGCGATTCTTGGCGCGGACAAGCAAACAAAAGAGAGCACTACACCTCCGGAAGAGGTGTTAAACGATGTGGTGGAGAGGATTAGTGACGCGCACCGCCGTCTTGCCTCGATGATGCGGGCCACCGCACCAAGCGCGCCGCATCGATTAGAGCGCGAAGGAATGATGAGCGCGATTCACACTATGCTCGAACAGGACTTTCAACTCGCGTTTGATGAAGTCGAGTGGCGTGTCTCTGAGGAGACCGCGAATTGCATCGATGAGGTAACGCCACCAGCTATCGCCGAACTTATTTTTGCAGCGGTGCAGGAGGCATTGCGCAATGCCGCAAGGCATGCTCGCGGCTCGGATGTGCATCGTCGATTACGGCTGACGCTCAAAGCTTCATGTGATCGTATTGATCCGCACCTGGAAGTGATTGTGGCCGATGACGGGGTTGGCATTATTTCCGCGAGTAGCTCTACAAGCGGCACAGGTGGAGGCTTGCTCACGCATAGCGCTCTGCTTGCTATCGCGGGAGGAAGCCTGACTATCAAAAGTGCTCCTGGGGAGGGAGTGACCGTTCGTATCTTTTTGCCTGCCGAGTCGCTCCGGTAGGTGCACATATGTGCACTTCAGTGTATAGAGGAGAAAAGGGTGAGCATGCTCATGCCTTTTTTCATGTCTCTATCCTCTGGTCTCTCCTTTGACTATGGACTATACTTGTTGTTGAAGTAAATTTAAAGGAGCATTGTGATGATATTAATTACTGGAGCGACAGGCTATATTGGGCGACACCTGGTAGCTCGCATGGTTGCACAGGGGGAGCGGCCCCGGGTGCTGGTGCGAGATCTGAAGCGTGCGGCGCAAATTTTACCGACTGATAAAGTTGAGCTGGTACAGGGAGATACGCTTGATCCCAAAGCGCTAAAGGCGGCAGTGCAAGGTGTTGATACCATTGTACACGCGGCTTTTATCACCGCTGACCATAAAGAATCGACGGGGAATCACTATGAAGATACCAATGTGCGTGGGACGGGGAATCTGATCAGAGCGGCGGATGCACCTTTCATCAAGGGGCTAACGGATCTTATTCGCACGGCACCTGTAGTACCACTGATTGGTGGTGGCAAGACGATGTTTCAGCCAATATATGTGGAAGATGTTGTGACGGTGATTATGAAGGTATTGGAGGATCCGGCGAGGACAAATGGGAAGACATACACTATTGGTGGTCCGGCGTATTACTCATTTAGCCAGGTAATCGACGTTTTGCTTGATACAATGCACGCATCGCGCATCAAGGCTCCCGCACCGACCGCGCTGGTGGGGGTTGGTGCGGCGGTGATGGAGGCTGTCCTGCCGAAGCCGCCGTTAACAAAGGCGGCGATGACGCTTTTCTCCTTTGATAACACGACAGATAAACAGAGTGTTGAGCGAGATTTTGGCTTTGTACCGGTGTCTTTCAGAGAATATATGCAAAAGCATGGCGTCTAGCGCACGCTCAAAATCTGCTGTGCTATAATGTGAGGGTATGAACGTCTACTATAGAGACGTGCATACTCTCACCTTTTTGTGTGGTCTGCGCACTTTCTGATTTAGATTATTCTGTGGATGGGGTGTATGAAATAGTTGTAGCAAACAAGCGTAAGGAAAGGTGTGGGGGCCGACAAATCGGCGGCGGCGCGATAAATCGGCCCCTACAGTCAATTCATACACGTCTGTGGATGGAGGCACTTGCTTGACAGTATCACCTGATCTTGCATCAAAGGTTAGCAACGACTTGCGAACGATTAGCGAGACGTTGATGCGTATTTCGCGTGGCCTCCATGAGCACGCGCAGAAATTAGAACGGGCTGTCGAAGGTACCTATGCCAGAGAGAGCAGTGATCCCCGTATTCGCCTCCTCAGCGACTCACTCCACCTGAGCCGACTTGCTGACCTGGAATTAGGGCGGCTCAGTCAATCGCTGCAGCGAGTGTTGCAACTCGTACAAGGACAAACGGGTGTTCCGGCGCAACAAACTGCCATGGGCACAGCTACGCCATTTGAACGAGAGCGGCAGGCTCTCAATAGCAGTATTAATATTCTCAAACGAGAACGCAACGAACTTGAGACCCTCTACGATATTGCGCGTGTGCTGAACTCGACGCTTGAGTTTGACCAGGTGCTGCGGCTGGTGATGGAGCAGGTGATCCAATTCGTCAATGCGGAACGAGGCTTTCTCGCGTTGATTAATCCGATGACCAATGAACTTGATTTTACGATCGCGCTTGATAAACAGGGGCAGACGATCGATAGAAGCGCCTATAGAAATAGCCGCGGCACTGTGATTCGCGTGGTAAAAACCAGGGAGCCTATACTCACCGACGATGCGCAGATCGACGATGCTTTTAAAAAGCAAGAGAGTATCATGGCCTATGGCATTCGCTCGATTATGTGCGCGCCCCTGGTTGTGCGAGATCATTGTATTGGCGCGGTTTATGTCGATAGCCGTATTAATGCCAACCTCTTTGGCCCCAAACACCGCGAACTGCTGCTGGCTTTCTGTCATCAAGCGGCTATTGCCATCGACAATGCGCGTCTCTTTGCTGACCTGACCAGGACCATACGTCAGGTTAACGAAGATAAACAGTACATGGATAATATCTTCGCCTCCATAGCGAACGGCGTGATTACTACCGATTCGTCAGGCATCGTCACGACCTTTAATGGTGCAGCTGCGAAGACCCTGCGCATGGATCCGAAGAGCGCGATAGGGAGGCACCACAGGGACGTTTTTGCTGCCAGACCACAGGTTGGTATTAGCGAATTGTTGCAAAATGCCAGGGTACAGCATGAGCATGGCACGATGGTGACTAATTCGGTCGATTGTGACATTCCCGGCGCTGGCGAGGTGAACCTGAATCTCTACGTTTCCGCACTGCTCGATACTCAGAACAACCACATTGGTATAGCGCTGGTGATTGATGACCGGACCGAGCTGAAACGTTCGGAGGCGCAGGCAAAGCAGGTGCGACGTATTTTTGAACGCTACGTTCACCCGAACGTCGTGCAACAACTGATCAAAGACCCGATGGCGCTGAACCTGGGGGGAGAGACCAAGGAGATCTCGGTCGTCTTTGCTGACATTCGTGGATATACCAGGTTGAGCGAGAGTATGGCTCCAGAGGAGATGATGAATCTGCTCAACAGTTACCTGGGGATTATGGTCGAGGAGATCTGGCACCAGGAGGGTACGCTGACAGCTTTCATAGGCGATGCTTTGATGGCCATTTTTAATGCACCTCTGCTGCAGGAAGATCACGCGCTGCGCGCTGTGCGGGCAGCCTGGAATATGAGAAGGGCAGTGCAGAAGTATCAACAGGATCACCCGCAGGAGATACCGCTGGCCTTTGGTTTTGGGGTGAATACTGGCCTGGGCGTTGTCGGTAACCTGGGATCGACTGGACGGTTGCAGAACTACACGGCGATTGGAGATGTGGTGAACGTGGCGGCGCGTCTTCAATCGAACGCCTCGGATAATAATATCCTACTCAATCACGCGACGTTTCTCCAGGTGCGGCAGTATGTGATGGCGTCCCACCTCGCTGCATTACAGGTGAAAAATAAGTCGGCGCCATTGGAGGTGTGGTCATTGTTGGGGTTAGTGTGATGGTTCAATTGATTAATGCTCATAATGCCTTCCTCAATACGAACCCTTTCTGCTGAATGCGCACGAAACCGAACCACTCGTAAAGTCGATGGGCGCGAATGTTGTCATCCTGCGTGTTAAGCATGATGCGAGTCGCGCGAGCATGCTCAAAGAAGCGGATGGCTTCGGCCATGAGGCGTACGCCGATCCCTTGCCCGCTGGCGGATGGATGGACGGCGATGCGCACGAGGTAGCCGTAATCTCCATCCAGTGCGTTGAACTGGTAGCCGATGACGTTGCCGTGGAGTTCCGCGACGACGAAATAGGGATGTGTGGCAGCAATATCATGAAATGAGATGTCATCGTAGCGCCATAATTCCTCGAAGCAGGCTTCATCGATCGCGAGCAGGGTGGGTATATCGCGCTCCTCAACCGGACGGATGGTGATTGTTTGATTTCCAAATGAAGGGATATAATAATCGAACTTGTCGTAGGAGTAGAGCGAGCGATAGGGGATGAAGCCTCTGGTTAACAAAACGTCGCGCAGCCAATCCTGTTGCGCGTCATTGCCTGAGTAGTGAAGATAGCGTACGCTTCTTTTGATCAAGAGTGGGGTCAGGTGTTTAAGCAGGGTGTCAAGGATCTTGAGGTATGACTGGCTCTCAGTCCAGCTGACGCAGAAGCCGCCGACCCAGGCTGATGGGGCATTGACGGTCTGAGAGAGGATAAAACCATGCAGCGAAGAGCCATAGAAAGCGCCCAGAGCTGGATAATGCGCGAGCAGGGTAGGAAGTTCTTCAGGCGTAAAGCGTTGGTAGACGTATTCAGATGTCTGGAGCAAACGCTTGATCTGGGCAAGGTCGTCGCCGGTCAATTGTCGAATTTCCTCCGCTCCACGTGATAGTATTCGTCTCATCCCAAGCTATGCTTGCGGTCCTTTCATTTCACGACGTAAGCGTTCGATATCGGGTTTGGGGGCATTGCGCAAACGATAGCCTGTTAACTTGTGAATACGACGTAGTTCGGCTACCAGGACTTCTGCATTGAGATGAAACTCTTTCTCTGCGTCAGGCCCGGCGCCAAGGCTGTCTACCGCCGCGTCGTCACCTAGGAGCAGGTTGATACAGGTAGCGACAGCAGATCCCATGACATCGAGGTTATAGCCACCCTCCTGCACCATCACCAGGCGGCCATTGCAGAGGGTTTGAGCAAGGTCGATGATTATTTTTGTGAGCTGCGCAAAGCCAGCCGTGGAGAGATTCATCTGACCAAGCGGGTCATTCCAGTGTGCATCAAAGCCAGCAGAAACCAGGATAAGCTGTGGATCAAAACGGTCAGCGGCGTGCGCCATGACCTGTCGAAAGACGGGTTCGTAGACCTCGTAACCGACCGTCGCCGGCAGGGGAACATTGATGGTTGTACCCAGACCTGCCCCTTCGCCACGCTCGTCGGAGTGGCCGGTTCCGGGATAGAAAGGCGCCTGATGTACTGAAAAATAGAGTACGCGTGGGTCAGTATAGAATATGTCCTGTGTACCATTTCCATGATGGACATCGTAGTCTATAATCATCACCCGCTCGAGGCCGTGGCGGTCGAGCGCATATTGAGCGGCAACGGCCACATTGTTGAAGAGGCAGAACCCCATGGCTTCATCGGGTAGGGCATGATGACCAGGAGGGCGCACCAGGCAATAGGCGTTGTCAACCTCGCCGCTCATGATGGCATCGATGGCAGTCAGAGGGGCGCCAGCAGCCTTGATGGCCGCCGCGTAGGACTGCGCGGAGATGTAGGTGTCGGTAGCAAAAAATCGGGTCTTACGGCCTCCTTGTTGTGCTTCCCTGGCAACCTCCTCGGCAACCTCTTTGATTTGCCGTATATAGGCGCGGTCGTGCACAGCAGCCAGTTCATCCTCGGTAGCTTCACGTGGTGGAATCTGGACCAGTCCATCCCGCTGCAGCCAATCCAGGGCCTCTAGAACTTTTATCGCCATTTCGAGGCGTTGTGGCCTCTCCGGGTGTTTTGGAGGGGTCAGGTGCTCTAAAAAAATTGGGTCATAGATCAACGCGGTGGTCATACTTTTCCTTTATTAGACAGTTTTTCTGTGTGATTTTTGCCGGAAGGCATGCACCGCATCGTGCATGCCTTCAATATTCGCTCTTTAGTTTATTATAATGCGGAAAGGGCTTTTTTAACCAGATCAGGGATCTCGAAGATGGTGTCTGCCACAGGGACATTTGCTGCCTGTAGCGCGGCAACCTTTCCCTGCGCTGTACCTGTATTGCCGGAGATGATCGCGCCAGCGTGCCCCATGCGTTTCCCCGGAGGGGCAGTACGTCCTGAGATGAAGGCTACTACGGGTTTGCTCATCGTTTTGATGAACTCTGCCGCGTCTTCCTCGTCGCTTCCACCGATCTCGCCACACATGACAACGGCTTTGGTATCCGGGTCGGACTCGAAGAGTTCCAAGTAATCGGCGAATGTCGAGCCAATAATGGGGTCACCTCCAATACCAATGCAGGTAGATTGGCCAATGCCTGCTTCAGTGAGCAAGGCGACAACCTCGTACGTGAGCGTGCCGGAGCGTGAGATGAAACCGACGGGACCCGGTTTGAATATCTGGTAGGGGATAATACCGATTTTGCCATGGCCTGGAGTACACATACCGGGACAGTTAGGGCCGATCAGCCGCGCGCCATGCTCACGTACAACTATCATGGCGCGGGTCATATCAATAACTGGTATGCCCTCGGTGATACAGACGATCAGGCTTATACTGGCGCTGGCCGCTTCCATAATCGCATCGGCGGCACCTGCAGGTGGTACAAAAATACAGCTGGCTTCAGCATCTGTGGCTGCCTTTGCCTCGGCGACGGTATCAAAGACTGGAACGCCTTCTGCTGTCGTACCGCCCTTGCCGGGAGTCACGCCGCCAACGATATTTGTTCCCGCGGTCTTCATATTACGCGTGTGATACAGTCCCTCTCGCCCGGTTATGCCCTGTACAATCACCCGCGTCGAACTATCTAATAGAATACTCATGCTCTTTGTTTCCCTTTATTCGTTTAACCAACCGCGGCGACGATTTTTTGAGCCGCCTCGCGCATATCTTTACCCCAGTCAAGCCCAGCGTCTTTCAACAAAGCTTTTCCCTCTTCCGCACCGGTGCCTGACAAGCGAACGACGATGGGCATACCTTCAGGGAGTTCAGCCTGTGCCATGATGACTCCCTTTGCCACCTCTTCACCACGTGTAATGCCACCGAAGATATTGACGAGAATACCCTTGACCTGTGGATCGCGTGCCACAAAGGAGAGAGCCTTATACATAACTTCGGCCTTTGCTCCTCCACCGATATCGAGGAAATTAGCCGGCTTCCCGCCGACGCGAGCTACCATATCAAGCGTGGTCATGACAAGTCCTGCGCCGTTACCAATGATCCCGACGTTACCGTCAAGTTTCACATAGGTCAGGCCTTCCTGCCTGGCCTCATACTCTAATGGATTCGACTCTTCTGACTCTGCCCACGAGGCATATTCCTTCTGGCGGAAGAGGCCATTGTCATCGATAAGAATTTTGGCATCGGCCGCTTGCACCTGTCCCTCCGAGGTAAGCACAAGTGGATTGATTTCTGCCAGGCTGGCGTCACTTTCTATAAAGGCTCTGGCAAGCGCAGTAAGAATGGAGCCGCCTTTGCCGATGACCTGATGAGGGAGCCTGGCCCGTGCAAGGATATCGCGCGCTTCAAAAGGGCGCAGGCCCCAGCGCATGTCGATGGGTTGTTTAATGATCTTTTCGGGGGTTTTTGCGGCCACCTCTTCGATATCGATGCCACCCTCTTTTGAGACCATCACGATGGGCGCCTGGGATTTGCGATCCAGGATGATGCCAAGATAGTATTCCTCTTGAATATTTATTTTGGAGACGACAAGAACCTTTTCGACAGTCAGCCCTTTGATATCCATGCCCAATACTTTCGACGCAGCTGCGCGCGCCTGTTCTGGCGTATCGCCAAACTGGATGCCACCTGCTTTGCCGCGTCCGCCGACGTATACCTGGGCTTTAATGACGACTGGCCCGCCGAGTTCGCGAGCAATAGCTTCAGCCTCGTCTGGCGTATAAGCTACGCGCCCCGGCTGGATGGGGACGCCATAGTGTGCCAGAATATCTTTGGCTTGATATTCGTGGATTTTCACTAAAAAATTCTCCTTGTGAAAAATACAGCAGGTCTCTACCGGGCAGGAAGGTCTGCTATTTAACTGCAGTCATGCTAACACTATCCAAACGAGGTGTCAAGAATGACGCCTGGGGGCGAATCAAGAATGCGTAGATGTAAGGGCTATTAAGTGTTGCCAAAACTTGATACAATAGAAGTGGGGAAAAACGATCCGCAAGAAGGAAGGTATGTTTATGGTAAAAAAGACACCAACAATCCCGGATCCACCAATATTTCAAGAGAAGACGCCTGTGCTCCATGGCACGAAGTTTCTAAAAAGAGGTAATCCTTCCAGGCAGTGGCTCTTGTTCAGTAGTCTACTCATAGTGGGGATAATTATGCTGACACTGGTCAGTTCTACCGTGTTGGGCTTTCTAAAAAATGTAAAATTCTCTTTCAATCCTGCTCCCACACCGGTACCGACACTTTCATTTAATGTAAATCGGACGGCACCTTATGCTGGTTTAGTTTATACTGTTCTCAATGCGCAATATGCAACCTCTTTTGATGATGACGGTATTCGAACGGGTCCGGCTATAGTACGTTTAAATATGAAAGTCACAAATCCATCTACTGAGCAGATTTCTGTGATCTATTACGATATTGCTCGCCTGATAGCCCCTAAGCTTGATCCAATCAGCCCTACTAATGTAACTCTCTCGGTTGGACCTCGAGCAAGAAGCAGCGAAACCGGCTGGATCGACTTTTCTGTTCCCGCGGGGATTCGTCTTGATACCTTAAAGCTGCGGCTTGGTTCTACAGTGATAGGCGAATACCTGGTGACGATACCGTTTAGTGGGGCATTTCATCCTGAGATATATAAAGACAGATCATCGCCCCAGTCCCTCGACATCAACTATGGCTTTCCCCCTTCTGCGCCGCTTAATTTGGTATATCACCTGTCACGTGTGGACATTCGCTATGCTTACCGCGGGAACCAGGCCAAAGCTGGTCAGCAATATTACGTTTTGAACTTCAGCGTCAGTAATCCCAATGGGGTTAAGGTGTCGCCCGGCTTTGGCTATGACTATGTGCGGCTGATTTATAATGACGGTTCGACTCATCCACCGATTGATAATACCCTGCCCTATACCTTCAATGCCTTTGCGAAGGGGGTAAATGGGAGAGTGGTGTTCATTGGCCCGGCTGGTTTGGGGTCGATTACTATTGACTTCCTGGTTCAATATACCAGTGCAGGGAACAATTATACAGTGTCGCTTTAGGGGGATGATTACCTGAAAGACAAGCAAGGGAGCGTCCAGGTAACTTATAGAGCCAGCGGGACACTCCCCTACTTGTCTATCAGGTTTTCTAGTGGCGAATAAATGCGAGGACCTCGTCCCGCTTCTGCTCCATCAACTCGCGGCTGTTTGCCTCGAGATTTAAGCGGAGGAGGGGTTCTGTATTCGATGGACGCACATTGAACCACCAGTCGCCAAAATCGAGGGTTACCCCATCCAGGTGATCGACGGACTTAGCATTTTTACCGAAGCGTTCTTCCAAAGCATGCATTTTGCCCTGTGCATCGGCGATAGTGCTATTAATTTCGCCGCTGCGGAAGCCGTGATCGAGCGGCTTGAGTATTTCGGAGAGCGGCTTGTTCTCGACCGAGACAAGTTCGAGCAAAATGAGTAAAGCGATCAGACCCGAGTCGGCAAACCAGTTGTCACGGAAGTAGAAATGGCCGGAGTGTTCTCCACCAAAGATGGCATTGTTCTGACGCATCTCTGCTTTGATATAGGAATGTCCCACGCGTGTCCGTATAGCCTTGCCGCCTAATTTGTTGATGAGCTCTGGAACGCTTTTGGAGACAATCAGGTTGTAGAGGATGGTTGAACCAGGGAACTTCTGTAGAAGGCTATTAGAAACAGCAGCTATCACCTTAGAACCATCCACCAGGTCGCCATGTTCATCGACGGGAAACATGCGGTCAGCGTCCCCATCGAAGGCTGCACCCAGGTCGGCCCCGACTTCACGTACCTTCTTTTGCACATCCACCATGTTCTCAGGCTCGATGGGGCTGGCAGGATGGTGGGGGAAGTTGCCGTCTAATTCAAAATAAAGCGGAACGAGCTCGCAGGGGAGATGCTGGAAGACCTTCGGCATGATCAAGCCGGCCATACCATTGCCAGCGTCGATGACGACTTTAAGCGGCCTGATCCTGGATACGTCGACGAATGACAGAGCGTGTTTGACATAATCATCGGTGATGTCGCGTTTGATCACCTGGCCTTTGGAGGCTGGCTCGGCGAACTTTCCGCTTACAGCCAGGTCGCGGATATCGCTTAGTCCTGACTCGAGGCTGATAGGAAATGCCTGAGCGCGGCAGAACTTCATGCCATTGTATTGAGCGGGATTGTGCGAGGCGGTGATCATGACGCCTGCGGGGAAGTTAAATTTTCCAACGGCGAAATAGAGGCCATCGGTCGTCGTCATGCCCAGGTCGATAGCGTTGACCCCCTGGTCAGTAATACCACGGATCAGGGCGGCGGCTAATTGCGGTGAGGAGAGGCGCATATCGCGACCGACTGCAATCTCTGGGACTTGTAAATACTGTGCCGCAGCCCGACCTATGCGATAAGCCACATCGTCAGTCAAGTTTTCGCCATAGATGCCGCGAATATCATAGGCATGAAAAATTTCTGGATCAACGGGTACATGTGCCAAGGGCGGTTTCCGCGTAAATGCGCGTCAGCCCGGGGAGAGAAAAGAGATACTTTACCAACGTGCGGATTGCGTCTGGCCCGTACCCTTTGCCCCAACGATTTTTGTCGCCCAGGCCAAGACCGATTTCTACCTGCCCGAGGCGATAATCGATATTGAAATAGGTGATGGTGCCAATCGGGATGTGCTTCTCGTCTTCAATGATGAACCAGAATTGACGCCCGTTGCCACGTACATAGTTGCGTTCAAAAACGGGTAAAAATTGCGCCATGCTGTTCGAGAACGGGCGATGTAGGTCGTAGCGCCAAACTTCATCGTCACGTTCCCAGTGGAATATCCTTTCCGCGTCGTTCATAGTGGGACGCCGCAGGTGGATGCGATCGCCTGGCAGGAAGTTAGCTTGTGCCTGCCCTGCTGTTTTGTTGCGTTGTGTCTCCGTCATAAAAGTCCTAATTCGTGTGCAAAGGTGGTTCCCGCTGCCAGTTGTCCAACAGCAAATGCCTGCGCTAATGTTTGGCCCAGATCCGCAAAAGTAGAACGAGTGCCGAGATTCACTCCTGCTCGAACAGGCACACCGAATGCCAGGAGTGGCACTTGTTCACGGGTATGATCGGTGCCATGATAGGTTGGATCTACGCCATGATCGGCTGTGAAGAAGATGGCATCCTCTGGCCGCATGACCTCCTGTACCTGTGCGAACCATGTATCGACATCGCGCAATGCTTGCGCGTAACCCTCACTATCGCGACGGTGGCCCCACAGCATGTCAAACTCAACCAGGTTCACAAAGAGCAGCCCGTTAAAATCCTGTTCGAGCCAGTGCAGCGTCGCTTTCATGCCATCGCTATTGGTCTCGGTATGATCCCGCCGGGTCAATCCACGTCCGGCGAAAAGATCCTCAATTTTACCGAGGCCGATGACATCCTTGCCCTCAGCCTTGAGGAGGTCGAGGAGTGTCGTGCCGAGCGGCTGGAGCGAGAAATCGCGACGATGTTCAGTGCGTGTGAAAGATCCTGGGGTTCCTATGAATGGGCGGGCAATAACCCGTCCGACAGCGTTGTCTCCTGTAAGCATCTGTCGAGCAATTTCGCACATGTGGTACAGTTCCTGAAGGGGGATTACGTCCTGATGCGCGGCAAGTTGAAAAACGCTATCGGCGGATGTGTAGAGGATAGGAAAGCCAGTACGCACATGCTCTTCGCCCAGTTCTTTGATGATCTCTGTGCCGGAAGCAGCCTTGTTGCCGATGACTTTGCGTCCAATGGCCTGTTCGAAGGCTTCTACGAGGTCAAGGGGAAAGCCATGTGGATAGGTGGGTAAGGGTTTTTGCAGGACAACGCCGGTCATTTCCCAGTGGCCGGTCGTACTATCTTTGCCAGCGGCTGCTTCAGACATACGGCCATATGCTCCGCGAGCATGATCCGTCGGTGGAGTTCCCTTCATAGGAGTAATGTTTCCTATACCTATGCTTCCCAGATTTGGGAGAGCGAGACCTCCAACCGCCTGTGCGCAGTGTTCCAATGAGCTAGCCCCATCATCGCCGTAGACATGTGCATCTGGATTGGCGCCCGCTCCGACGCCGTCGAGGACCACAAGAATTGCTCGTTTAAGAGTCTTCATAATTGCACCTTCGTTTTTTCCAGTTTTGCGTGATCAGGCAGTGAAGGGCCAATCAATGGCAGCGCATAGTCATAGAAAGCCTGCGTTACCATGGTTTTGTTTTCATTCAGGTAGTGAGCGGGCATTAACTGTTGGGCATTGGCGATCTTTGCCAGTTCCACTAATCCTGTGCTGCAATAATAGCCGGGTTCTGTATGGCGTACCAACGTCACCATTTTGTCGCTCTCACCCTGCAGGAGCGCCTGAATGGCAGCCTGTCCAACGAGATAGGCCTCGTCCTGATCGGTGCGTGAAATACAGGTTGAGGACATACGCTGCAAGTCGCCGGGCTTTTCGAAACGCGCTCGCAAGTTCAAATGCTGAATGACTAATTCTACCAGATGTTGGGCTGCTCCGGTGAGGAGCGGATGCTGGAAAGCATCTTCGCCCGTCTCCCCAGCGGTACCTAGAGGCTGTCCCTTTTCGTCGCGTACAGCCTCGGAGGCCACAACAATCACATACCCGATGCTACGGTAGACCGCCTCAACCTGCTTCAGGAAGTTATCTGCTTTGAAGACATGTTCAGGCATAAGGATGATATGCGGTGGGTCATTATCGTGTCGTTTCCCCAGCGCTGAAGAGGCTGCCAGCCACCCCGCGTCACGGCCCATTGTCTCGATCACTTTGACGGGATAGTGCCAGGGTATAGATACT
>VBHS01000426.1 GCA_005881295.1 Chloroflexota bacterium | reverse complement strand
CGCGCGCGGAATACCGGCTGTTGCTGCGACCGGAGAGCGCCGACCTGCGCTTGAGCGATTACGGTTACAGATTCGGGTTGATCGATGAGGAGAGGTATGGGCGGGTGGTTGAGAAGCGGGAGCATATCCGGCGGACGATGGAGCAGCTGGATAGCGTGGTCTTTACGTCGTCGCGGGTGGTGGAGGCGCGCGCGCAAGAGGTGGGCATCGCTCCGCTGGGGCAGATGCTGTCGGCGCGAGAGCTGTTGCGCAGGCAGGATGTGCGGTACTTCCAGGTAGAGCAGCTGTCACAACGAGCGGGGGAGGAGGTGCTGCCTGCTATAGGGGAAGCGGTGGCGGAGGAGGTGGAGTTGCAGGTGAAGTACGAGAGTTATGTGCGGAAACAGGAGCAGACGGTGCGCAGGACGCAGCGCCTGGAGGAACAACTTATTCCTGAAACAATAGATTATCAAGATGTGCCACACCTGCGCACGCAGGCCCGCCAGAAGCTGGCGTTGACTCGTCCGCGCACGGTTGGGCAGGCTTCGCGTGTCGAGGGAGTAACGCCGGCGGATGTGGCGATATTGATGGTGTACCTGGAGAAGCAGCGCGCGAATTACGGGTGAAGAACGGGAAAGAATGTGTATATACTTGTTGTTGACGATGACCGGTTTGCCAATACGCTGGTGCAGTTTGTCCTGAGCAAAGAAGGTTTTGAGGTCGAGACGCTGGACGATCCTCGTGGCGCCATGCAGATGATTGAAAAACGCGAACCGGATTTGCTGATTCTTGATATAACCATGCCCTATATTAATGGCTTTGAATTTACGCAGAAGTTGCGCGCCGATGGATATGAAACACCTATTATTTTTATGACGGCGAAGGACTCGATCGAGGACAGGTTGCAGGGTTTTAACATTGGCGCAGATGATTATATTTGCAAACCCTACAATCATCAAGAGTTAGTGGCGCGCGTCCAGGCTGTGTTGCGTCGCATTAAGAAGAACAGTAAGATTGAGAATACCAATATTCGTTGTGGGCAGTTTGAACTTTTACCTGCCGAGCTGAAGGTCGTGCGGCCTTATCATGCAGATATTCTTCTTACTCCGAAGGAGATGCAGGTGTTATACTTGTTGATGGTGTATCAAGGGCAGGTGGTCAAGCGCGAACAACTTTTGGAAGAAGTGTGGAATGATAACGAGAGCAATAGCAATATTGTCGATGTGTATATCCGTCGCCTGCGAGTGAAGCTGGAGCGGGACGCTGAAAAACCGCAACACATTGTTTCCGTCCGCGGTATTGGTTATAAGTTTGTCGGGAAATAGAGGGGTAACCTGCTTTGCCGAAGCATTCTCGTAAGTCCGCGCAGGTACAGGGAGAGGTGCCTGGAGCAATTGATGTTTTGCAAGGTCGAGAAGCTGGGCCCCAATTGGAGCCTGATAGCGACCAGGAAACACGTATAAAGGATGTGAGTACGGCGCCCACGAATGGAGAGCGACGAAATGCCCACCTGGAAGCGATAGTGACGAATACTCCGGATGCCATGATCGCGCTTGATGAGCATTTCCATATTCTTGATCTCAACCCCGCGGCTACTACTGCGTTCGGTTTGCTCCCCGAGAAGGCAATTGGTCGCGAGTGCACAGAGATTTTGCGCTGTCGCAATTTGAACAGGATGGAACTCTGTGGCACCTCAAGCTGTCCGCTCAAACGTGTACTTGAGCAGAGGAAGCCGCTGCCAAATGAGGAGTTGATCATTGGCGATTGCTGCGAGGCTTCTACCAGCGTTACGCCGGTCGATATTGGTGATGGCGAACTGCATGTGATTTTTACAGCGCGTGATATGTCTTCACTCAAGGTGGCGAACCGGGTGCGCGCGAACTTTGTGTCGATGGTCTCGCATGAGCTGCGGACGCCGCTAAACTCTGTGCATGGCTTTATCGATTTGTTGCTGCAGGGCCATATGGGTGAGCTGACGCAGGAACAAAAGAAGTATCTTGGGTATGCCGGTGAGGGAGTGCAGCAGCTTATTTCGATTGTCGAGGATATTCTCTTTATGACGCGTTCGGACGTGGGGCAGTTTGAAGTCAAGCAGCAGCCGGAGGTGAACTTACACGTGCTGGTGAGGCAGGTGGTGACCAGCCTGGAGCCCCAGGCGCGCAAGGCTGGAGTGGTGATCGATAAAGATATTCCTACGCCCTCTCCGCTGCTCTATGTCGATCCCCAGCGCATGAAACAGGTGCTGAATAACCTGGTGACCAATGCGATCAAATTCACGCCTCCCGAGGGCACGGTGATTATTCGTGCCCGTCCCTATGATGAGCGGTTCGCGCTGATCTCGGTGATCGATACGGGTTTTGGTATTCCTGTGGAGGATCGCCAGCATGTTTTTGAGCGTTTTTACCAGTCGAACCACATGCAGCAGTCGAAGATGGGTGGCTATGGTCTGGGGCTCTCGATTGCCAAGCTGATTGTTGAGCAGCACGGGGGGATAATTGATTTTGAGAGCAGTACGGATAAGGGGACGACGTTCTTTTTTACTGCGCCGCTGTATAGGGAGCAGGCCCCGTGATGACTTGCGCCACCCTCCACCAGGGCGGGCAAGATCCATTAGCCATCCCAGTGGGGCGACTGCATCCCACCAGGATGATCCCACCCCGGCATGACGACAGCAAGAACCAGCGGATTGCCCCAGGCGGGCACCCCGACGACCCAGCAGGCCGACCGCAAGGGTCGTCCCTGCTCCTGGACTCGCGGTCGCCCTGGCTCTTACACTAGTGGTTCGCGATAGCTTTTGTCTTTGGAGAGTTTGTCGGCCTGGCGGGTGGGTTCGGGGAGGCGATAGCCTTTGCAGCTGGCGAGGACATAGTGGATGCTGGTTTCGAGGCTGATGCGGTGACCAAGGGAGATGATCATGGGTTTGACGTGGGGACGGGTGCGCAGCGCGGCTCCAATGGTTTCATTTTTGTAGATCAGGGGTACCCAGGCGCCGAATTCTTCGCCGAGCGCTTTCTCGTCGTAGTGGCCTCGCAGGATTGATTTGGCGCAGCCAATGGTGGGCAGGTCGAGCCAGAGGCCGAGATGTGAGGCGATGCCGAGGTAGCGAGGGTGGGCGATGCCTTGCCCGTCGACCATGACGAGGTCGGGTTGCTGGCTCAGAAGGGCAAAGGCGCCGAGGATACAGGGTATTTCCCGGAACGAAAGCAGACCGGGGATATAGGGCATGCGGATGGGTTCTTCGTAGACGTGGCGCTCGAGTACTTCCATTTGAGGATAGGATAGTAAGACAACGGCGGCGTGTGCCATATTCTTTTCCTCGTTGAGGGCCATATCGACTCCTGCTACGAGCTTTACCTCTCCTTTCAGCTGGTCGGTGCGAATGATTTTT
>VBHS01000425.1:3080-4898 GCA_005881295.1 Chloroflexota bacterium | reverse complement strand
ATATTTATCAACAAGCATTGCTGATTGCCATACAGGTTGGAACTGAGAAGACACAAACGCTTCCGTGTCAGGCTGGCAACAGCATCGCTACTACTGCACTGTTCATCGATACGATAGATATTAAAGCAGCTAGCTATGTCAAGGATGAAGCACTATCCCAGCCACCAAAGCGGTCAGGATTAAATGCTTGTAGATCCAGGCCAAATGGTGTTGAGTGTTTCTGAATGAGTTCTGCCAAAATATGACCTGTGAGTGGCCCCAGTAAAATCCCATCGCGAAAGTACCCCCCTGCAATCCATAATCCTTGCACGCTCTGGCTTGGCCCAATGAGTGGCAGCCCATCTGCCGAACCTGGACGCAGCCCTGTCCAGGCGCGTACAAATCGAGCCCTGTTCAAATCTGGGGTAAGCTTTGTCACGGCAGCAAGTAGTGTCGCTATCCCTCCAGCCGTAACCGCTTTGTCGAATCCTGCCTGTTCTACGGTTGACCCGACAAAGATCGTCCCATCCGATTTTGGGACGATCCCACCCACACCATAGGCGTACACAGTATGGCGCAAATGAAGGCTGGGCGGTGCTTGCAGCGCCATCATCTGTCCTTTCACCGGGAAAATAGGCGGGATCGATGTCCTCGTATGCCATTGTGTAGCCCACGCACCTGCTGCCAGGGCGATGACCCCGGCGTACATGGGACCTTGCGTGGTCTCTACGCCGACAACCCGCTGTCCCTGACGGATGAGCCGCCCAACGGGACATCCTTCAACAAGGTGTGCACCACGGATTGCTGCCCCTCGTGCATAAGCCAGCGTGATCCGTGCAGCCTGCACACTTCTCTCATAGGGGGACAACAATGCTCCCTGGACAGTCTCTGGAAGCAATGGCTCGATCTTGTGTACCAGGCTACCATCCAGCCACTGAAGTCCTGGGAGAAAGTGCTGCTGTCTGGTAAGGAGGGCTTGCAGGTGTGCCACGCCCTGCTCATCAAAAGCCGGGCGCAGCGTAGGAACATCGACCAGTCCTATGTCAATGCCCGTCTCCTGCTTCAATTGCTCATCCAGGCCATCATAATAGCCCAGAGCTGCCATACCTAGTTGCTGCAATGGGTGCTCTTGATTGGGAGCCTCGTCACCGAGAGGGGCGAGCATGCCCGCCGCTGCTTGCGATGCTTCACCTGCCGCGCTTCCTTTGTCGACAAGGGCTACTTTTAGTCCAGATTGGGCCAGGTGATAAGACACAGAGCAGCCTACTACTCCTGCACCCACCACTACCACGTCGTACGTCTCTTTCTGCATATTGGTATCCTTGTAATTATCCTGCTTCCTCATCGATTAGTGGGAGCTTGCGCGTTTTTACTGTCCAGGGTTCTTTGGTATCGAGCAGCCAGAGCGAGGCGTGTGTTGGCTGCATCGTCTCTTCTACCACCGACAATACCTGCTCACGCAAGTGGTTCAGATCAACCTCGTTGCGCAGTGTTGCAGTGAAAGCCTCCAGGGTGCGAGCTGCATCATACTTGCGACGATAGAAGCGGCGATCGATGATCGTCTGAATACTCTGGCGTAAAGGTTGGAACATGGCGGCGATAGCGAGGGTGGAGGCGACAATAGCCAGCTTTTTGCCTCAATCTGGAGGCTCCTGTTCTAGCTTCAGATGGGAGTACTTATTTTATCTGAAACACATGATATCACATTTCACTTCGGTCGTGTGAAGGTTTGCCAGGGCTATACAATAACCCTTTTGGTGACGCACAATCAACCATAGAGTATACTCATAATCAGACGGTATAAAGTCAGGATTGCGCTGGAAAACACGACATATTGAA
>VBHS01000425.1:0-3049 GCA_005881295.1 Chloroflexota bacterium | reverse complement strand
ATCTGGAGGCTCCTGTTCTAGCTTCAGATGGGAGTACTTATTTTATCTGAAACACATGATATCACATTTCACTTCGGTCGTGTGAAGGTTTGCCAGGGCTATACAATAACCCTTTTGGTGACGCACAATCAACCATAGAGTATACTCATAATCAGACGGTATAAAGTCAGGATTGCGCTGGAAAACACGACATATTGAAACGGCATGAATTAGAGATAATTAGCTTGACATATATATGGGAATAATCTATCATGCTAATAATAATTGGCAGAGCGCATTGTATGCTTCGCCTTAGAATACACGTATTTATGTGCGCGTCGGAGATGGTAGAACCCGGTAAGAGAAAGGGAATTTGAATGGGGCGCAGCGCAGATCAGCCTCAAAAGCGCAACACGGGGACAACAGGGACAAAAAGGTCTGATCCAAGCCTGGTAACATTTTCAGATAAGAATGGACGCGATGGCCGTGAAACTGAAGATGACATGCTATTGGATGATGAACTGGCCTCCGATCCCCCTCGTCCCCATACAACTGCGATTCGCAGAGCGACCTTACCCGTACCACGTCCTCCTACAGCTGGTTTGCCGGGCTCCCCAGTTCCCCCGCGGCGTACAGGAGGGCAGCCAAGGCAACCTATCTCGCCTCAGGCGCCTCCGATAAATATCCCGCCAGCTGCTCGTAACATCCCCAGGACGCAGGCAGCTCCAGTGAATGATATCTTCAAAGGAAAAGTACACTGGCTGCTTCCTGTTGGCATTGGAATGATCGCAATGCTCGTGTTATGGGAATTAGGTTCATTGGCGCTGGCATGGGGTATGCAGCGCTACGATGACATTCGCTATGGCATTCCTCGAACCTACCAGACTGATGCCGTGGTTGGACACGGAGGTGATAACGCCCAGCGTCCTAGCCATTTCATTGCTGTCAACCTGAATCGCCAGGCGATCGTGGTGGAATTTCCTGCCGGCAGCCAGTCGGGCGCTCTGAGCTACGTCGTGCCCTACTATATTTTGGGGCCTGGCGGCGACTTGACGCCAATTACGCTGGAATTTCGTGACGTTACCGCTGATGGCAAGCCCGATATGATCATACATATGCACCTGCCATCGCAGGACCAGACGTATGTTTTTATCAATGCTGGTACGAAATTTAGAGCGCCAACCGCCAAAGACATAATTCATCTGTGACGAGATTTACGCAGAAGAAAAGAAGAGGGACTTGCTAGCAGGCAAGCCCCTCTTCTTTTCTCTATTGCTCGCGGAATATGCGTTGATAGTGTTCCGCCACCAGTTCAGCCGGAAAGAACTTGAACAGGTTCAGCGCTACCAGGGCGAAAGCCGCCCAGTCGAATCCTGCATCGATTGGGACACCCGCTACTGTACCGATCAAGGGGAAAATGGTACTCAAGAACGTCTCATTGAAGAGGTCCGGGAATAATAGCAGCACCAGAAGGCCGCCAATCGTGCCGAAGAAGAGCACCTTGCGCCATAAAGAGATACGTCGATCGGTTACCAGGGCGCCAATAAGTCTAAAGGTTTTCCGCGCGTGCAAAAAGATTTGCCAGCGACTGAGATGTACACGTTTTGTATTATAAGTTTGTGATTGCATCATTGCGTTGTTCCTCCTGTTCTTCACATAAGTAATACGTATCAAGAGAAACATTAGTTGTGGAAATGTTGCTTTCGTGTCAGGAATGGAGCGTAATGAGCCCTTTTTGGGCAGCGAGTGAGACCGCTTCAGTACGATTGGTAGCACCTAACTTGCCCATAATGGAACTGACGTGGAATTTGGCGGTGCGTTCGCTGATAACAAGTTGAGCCGCGATCTCTTTATTCGGCATTCCCTGGGCCAAGAGATTCAGTACTTCGAGCTCGCGCTCGGTAAGGGGTTCGAAGGGTAGGGTAGGCTGCGTTGTCTGACTGTATGTTGTAGCTGGTGAGCCTGTAAGGGGCTGGTTTCCCATGTGACGCAGCAATTTGGAGGCAACGACGGGTTGCAAAAGCGACCCCCCGGCCATGGTGATGCGGATAGCGCTGAAAATTTCATCGCGCGGCGCCTCTTTCAACAGGTAGCCGTTCGCGCCAGCCTGCACCGCGTGTATGATACGCTCATCATTGTCAAAAGCCGTAAAGACAATGATACGGGAATTTGGCTGTTGCTGGCGCAGGCGACGAATAGTCTCGACGCCGTCCAGTTGCGGCATTTCGAGGTCGAGGAGGAGAATATCTGGTTGCATGGTCAGCGCCTGCCGCACCGCTTCAATGCCGTTGGCAGCCTCCGCGATGACCTCGAAATCTGGCTGTGTCTCCAATACGGCTCGTAAACCTTCGCGCAGTATAGGATGATCGTCCGCGAGCAAAATGCGAATTTTATCCATCTACTGGCCTTTCCCGCGGTATGGGACTCGGGCAACAATACGGGTGCCTGCCCCCAATTCGCTTTCAATACTGAGAGTGCCCTCAAGCAATTTCACGCGCTCACTCATGCCGGTCAAGCCAAAGTGTTGCCCTTCGCCGCTGATTTTTGTCACCCTGTCCGGATCGAAACCACGGCCGTCGTCCTGCACGACAAGCTCTACATACTCATTGTCTCCTGTGAGCATCATCTCGATATGCTGTGCCCCGGCGTGTTTGCAGGCATTTGCCAGCGCCTCCTGCGCGATACGATAAATGCCCACTTCCAGGCGTGTCGAATGTTGCGGGAAAGTGAGATCAGGAGGGCAGGAGAATTGTACAGTGAGTTCAGCGCCTTCACAATCCTGTTGCGCCAGCGCCTCCAATTGCAGCGTGATGGCCGCTAATCCCTGCGCGAGGGTATCGTGAATCTCCCGGGCCAGCCTGTTGCGCTCCTCGATAGTGGCAAGGCGCGCGGCCGCGACTGTATGTTCGGCGGAGAGGCGCGCCCGTTGTATCGCCAGCCCTATCTGGTCGCCAATAATGTGCAGCAGTTGTAGTTCTTCTGGCAGCAGTTCGCGCCAATCTTCGCTGGCAACATTCAATACACCCAACGGCGTCGCGCTGGCATAGATGGGCACGCTGGCATGAAAACG
>VBHS01000418.1 GCA_005881295.1 Chloroflexota bacterium | reverse complement strand
CAGATCATGCTGCAGTGCGTTTTCAAAGCGGCTGCCAGCACCCAATTTTTCACCTACATCGCCAAGTACGCCAGCAGGTGGATTGTAGCGAATTAACACATTCACACGAGTCTGATCTGGTCCCAGTGGCTCGAATGTCACACGACCAGTATTTTCAAAGCCATTAATTGAACGCCAACCCACCTGGCGATCTTCGACCCAATCTTCGTTGATGGCATCCCATTCGTGACGCCCAACAATCTCAGCTACCCAGTGACTGCGCTGATCATCATAATAGGTGACTTCCTTCACGAAACTCATGAATTTCGGGAAGTCATTGAAGTGGGTAAAAAGCGCATATACCTGATGGACTGGAGCATTTACATCTACAGCTGCTCCATGTTCCGTCAATCCTTGTGTATCTGCCATACAATTTTCCTCCTTCTGG
>VBHS01000417.1 GCA_005881295.1 Chloroflexota bacterium | reverse complement strand
CATTTTGGATTACCATGAGAGTATGTGGTACATGCTCATGAGGATGAAGAAAGGCTATAGGCTACACGCTATCCTCCTTTGGTAGAGAAACAAGCGTAAAGGAGATGAATAGCGGAGAAATATTATGAGAGGAAGTAACGTAATGAGTTCCAAACGACTTGGATTTTTAACGCTGACGCTTGTTGTTTTAGCAATTGGTAGTATTTTCTTTGTTGCCTGCACGCGTCCAGGCACTGCCCCTACAGCATCGGGGAATGGTGGGAATACACCAAAAACTGGGGGTGGCGGCGGCACAACTGTTCACATGGGTTCATCAGATTTCCTGGTCCCCACCACTACCATTCCGAAAGGTTCTAAACTTACCCTTATTGACGATGTAGCGGTTCCCCACATTATACAAAATGGTACGTATGACGCAAATGGAACGCCCAAACCAGCAAAAGAGCCGGGAGCTCCAACTGTAAACGTCAACTTCTCCGGCAGTGACACCAAGGACATCGGGCCATTTACCACAGCCGGGACGTTCCACCTCTACTGTACGATCCACGTGAAGATGAATCTGACAGTAACCGTAAAGTAGAGCGTTGCTGGACAATAAGCAATAGGGCAATGTACGGGAGGTATTGAAAACGCTCGATACGTTGCCCCATCATAGATATCGGAGGAATTCATTCGTCATTATGCCAATAGGACTGTTGGTATCCCCGATTTGGTATTTTTTTTCGTCTAGTGTAATATAAGCTAAGACATACGTTTAGAGTCCATAGAAGAAGAAAATATTATAGTTAATTGATGTAACCAATCGCAATGGGATAACGTATTGAGTATTGAAAGTAGTTTCTCTTAGGGTGCGTGCTCGTTTTAAGTAGTTTACCATTCACATAGATCGTCCAGTCGAAATCACGCTGTAATCCTTTGTCAACGAAGAGGTAACAACAATGGCAACTGCAATGATGGAAAACAATCTCAATCGCGCACTTGAGCTACTCGGCGGCTCTATCGATCCGGAAATCGAAGAGTCGTATGCCTCGATCGAGGCCCGCATTCTGGCCCAGGCTCTGGAGAACGTGGAACTGGCCGAACAGCGCTTGCGGGAAATTCAAAAACTTGTAGGCGACTTCGAGGAAGTTTTGGATTAATCTCTAAGAAAAGGTCTTCGAGTGCCTCTTCGCATGTTCGTCGAGAGTTTTTTTACCTTTTTCTGCCAATCTGTTATGCTACCGTCTGTAAACGTGAGCATACCTCATGTTCACACCCCTTTTTTACAATCACGTTACCTTTGCTTTTGTTGATGTGAGCTGCGCTACTGTACATCATTGGTCTCACGCGTGACATGTATCCTTTGCGAAGTCACCGTTGATTTATTCTCTTACTGCATTGTAGAATAGTATCATGTCTGCATTAATAGCGTTACGCTCGTACCTATTCAGGTATAGAGTCGCCATGATTGGCGGCTTTTTATTTCTCATAGCAGCCAATGCCGTTGCGCTTATTCTACCCTACCTGATCCGCCTGGCCGTCGATAGCCTTCAACATGAGGCCAATGCTGGAACACTGTTGCGCTTTGGTCTGTTGATCGTTTTGGTGGGTTTAGTGCAGGCTATTCTCAGCTATTACGGTCGTTTCATTCAGGCAAGGGTGTCACGTCGCATTGAGTATGAACTGCGTGCCGACCTTTTCAGGCATTTTGAGAAACTTGAGCTTGACTACTTCCAGCACAACAAAATAGGGGACCTTGTTGCGCGAGCAATCAATGATCTCACAGCTGTACGTGGCCTGCTTGGCCCTGGCATTAGTAATCTGGTGAATACTACAGTCGCCTTTTTAGCTACAATAATCATCATGCTCACCATCGATGCACGACTCACGCTTTACTCAACGTCAGTACTGCCCCTGATCTCTATCGTCTTTTTTGTGGTTGCACGGAATATGGCCAGCGATGTACTTTTTGGCCGGACTTGCAGCTATCATCCTACTCTGGCGAGGCGGGCTAGATGTTATCGAAGGGCGCATAACGCTGGGGCAGCTGGTGCAATTTACGGGTTATTTAGCGCAGCTTACCTGGCCCATGATAGCTTTCGGCTGGGTCGTTAACCTCTTTCAACAGGGAGCTGCTTCAATGAAACGTATTAACGAGGTCATGAATCACCAGCCAACGATTGTAGGGCCTGAGCTCTCTCTCCAGAACAATGCTGAGCCATTACTGGATCAGATAGAAGGGACAGTGGAGTTCCGTCACGTATCTTTCGCGTATGGTGATCGTGAAGTCCTGCATGATATCAATATCAAGGTGGAGGCCGGTTCATCACTGGCGATTGTCGGTCCAACCGGCTCCGGTAAGACCTCCCTGGTCAATCTGCTGCCGCGTATGTTCGATGCTAGCAAGGGACAGGTGCTCATTGACAATGTCGATGTGCGAAAGATACCATTAGCTCTTTTGCGACGCCAGATCGGCTATGTCCCGCAAGAGACGTTCTTGTTCTCGGTACCTTTGGCCGAGAATATCAGCTATGGAGTGGAGGCGCTCAGCACGGAACGCCTGCAGGAGATTATGCAGAGTGCACAACTTACAAAAGATGTTGAAGATTTCCCAGAAGGGGTGACAACGATGGTTGGTGAGCGTGGAGTTACCCTCTCTGGTGGACAAAAACAACGAACGTCGCTTGCGCGTGCGATCGCAAAAGAACCGGCTATTCTTGTTCTCGATGATGCCATGTCAAGTGTCGATACACATACAGAGGCAGATATTCTCAAACATTTACAGAAAGTGATGCAGGGGCGCACAACTATCATCATTTCCCATCGCTGTTCGACCGTAAAAAATCTTGACCACATCGTAGTGCTCGACGAGGGCAGAATCGTCGAGGAAGGGACACATGGAGCGCTGCTGCAGCTTGGCGGCCTTTACGCTGAAATGTATCGCAGGCAATTGCTCAGTGAAGAACTAGAGGATACCGAAAATGGCGACCTTTTTCCAGGAAGATGAAATAACCGGTAAAGCGTACGACGCACGTATCATGCGGCGCCTGTTGACCTACGTGCGTCCATATACATGGTTAGCCTCGCTGGCGATGGTATTACTTATACTCGTTTCACTCATCGATCTTGTGGGTCCCGCCTTAACGTATTATGGCATTGACCACTTTATTGTGCCCAAAGTACAGGACCTGAACGGTAGCCAGCGCAGCCTCGGTTTATTGGCGGTTGCGAGTGTTTATCTATTCGTTTTGATACTGGGCTTCACGCTGCGTTATTTGCACGTCTTATTTCTGAGTATCGTTGGACAGCGCATGATGTTCGATATGCGTTCCCAGATGTTTGAGCACTTTCAACGCCTCTCGCTCTCATATTTCGACCACAATCCGGTAGGGAGATTGATGACTCGCCTGACCAATGATGTCGATTCGTTAAATGAGATGTTCACTTCTGGAGCCATCTCAATACTTGGAGATGTATTGACGCTCATCGGTGTGACTATCGCACTACTGATCATCAACTGGCAGCTCGCGCTCGTGACCTTTATTGTCATACCACCGCTTTTGTGGATCACTTCCTATTTCCGCGTCGCTATGCGCGATAATTTCCGCGCTATCCGGGTGCGCCTCGCGCGCATCAACGCTTACATCGCGGAAAATATCACAGGCATGAACATTGTGCAATTGTTTAATCGTGAGCAGCGCAATTACGAACAATTTGACCTGTTGAACCGC
>VBHS01000416.1 GCA_005881295.1 Chloroflexota bacterium | reverse complement strand
CGAAGCCCGTTTGCCCATCAATGGCAAAGCTCTGTGAACTATTGGCATTACCACCCCACGTCTGACCATCGGAGGCTGTGTCCCATAAACGCTGATTGTTGCGCTGAAACGTATCCTGTGCTAACACAGACGCTGTCATAGCTGTAGGTGACGGCATGGAACCTGTCTTTGGAGCATTCATAGTCGGTTGCGTTGTCAATGCTGTGTTCGTATTCGACCTGTTGCCAGGCGTTGCCGGTATCATCAGCGCTGCCTGTATCGATGGTGAGAAAAAAGCGGATATCGTACTTACCAGCACCATCAGACCGACAAGGACACACCCGACAGTCAGTAATCTATGGATGCTTGTCATACTACAAAATACCCTCCTAAAATGACTCTCTCCTACAAATATTCTCTAAATATTGGCGTAATTCTTTGCTTTCAGATGGGAGGCTGATCCAATGCGTAATATGGATCAATTGCTATTTGATCGTTTCGGTATAAATGCCGTAGACAATCTCATTAGCTTGATCTTCTCCCACCTCTAAAGCGAGCTTATCTTGACAGATCCCAACGCGGTCCATCCGCTTATGGATAAATCGGTGCCGGGCTGTTCCCAGTGCAAAACCATGCATTCCGCGTTGCATAGCTACAAGTTCTAATTCAATCTGTCGGCGCAAGCGCGCAACTTCACTCTCACACATAGTTGTAATACCTTCTCGCATTGGCTATGCACTACGAAGAACTTCATTAACCTCTGGAAGTATAAGATAGAGATCTTTATGAAGACTCCTCACTACCTCCATCTCACATGAAATACATCTGGAAATGTCCCTTATACCGAAAAGCGCTACAAGGGAGAGATTTAGATACACAGTCTATTTATTTGAAGAAATACATAGAGTTCCACAAATCGTCATTTTTCGTACAACCTTTGCCCTGGAAGTTCTTAGGACAGGAGCGCGTGACTTGTCTTTTCTTAGAAAAAAAAGTCTTTGTCTTATACCAGTCTTCTAATATTTAGCGTTTTCTTTTATTGTTGACGTGTGCCGTATAATAGTAATGTCGTTGCCTGTTTACTACTTTCTGCATGCGTATACTGCTTCTCTTCTCGCATTACGCTTGAAGCAGCTAAACTAGAGGAATGGAAGATGAACGGCAAGATCACGTACCATCAGCAGGTCAGTTACTGTGGCAAACAACGCTGCCGTAAGTGTCGTGAAGGTATTGGGCACGGGCCTTATTGGTACGCCTACAGCACTGAGAATGGACGTACCACTCGCACCTACATCGGGAAGAACCCTCCGCCTGGCTTGCAGGTTTTGCTTGAATCTCCATCGCCCCCTGATAATTTCGAACCAGTTGCTCTGCGCATACGTACGCTGGGACAATTCCAGTTGGAGCGCCAAAGCAACCAGGAATGGCAAACTGTCACAGATGCCGTATGGCAACACCAGCGTGTCCGTGCCTTGCTGGCCTGCCTCCTGAGTAACCCCGGACGCAAACTCGGTCGAGAACAGGTTATGGATGCGTTGTGGCCCGATGCGGATATTGAGACAGCCTCGAGCCGTTTAGATCGCACCGTCTACAGCCTCCGCCAGTTACTCGAACCAGCGCTTAGCCGCCCTGCTTCCTCGCATCTCTTGCGCATGGAACGTGAGGGTCTTATACTGGCCGAGCAGTCACAGATCTGGGTCGATGCCGGTGCATTCGAGGCCTTGCTTAACCAGGCACGTACGACAGGTGATCCCGGCAGCAGGGAGAAATTGCTCGAGGAGGCATCAGTTCTCTATGGTGGAGACTTTCTGCCGGAAGAGCGCTCTGCAGATTGGATTATCGCGCGCCGCGAATCGCTCCAACGAAACTGGATGGGGCTGCTGCTCGAATTGGCGGATCTGCGCATTGCACGCGATGCCCTCTCTACCGCGATTGATCCGCTCGATCGGTTGCTTGCCGCTGACCCGGCCAACGAGGCGGCGGTGCAACGACTCATCATCTCGCTGGCACAACTGGATCGGCGTGGCGAGGCCTTGCGTGCTTATCACCGCTTTACCACCGCGCTCCAGCGGGATTACAATATCGCTCCTCTACCGGAGACCCGCTCTCTGTACGAGGCGGTGCAGCAAGGCGATAGCCACGCTGCCATAGCACTCACTTCACAATCCCTATCACCCGCGGAGGCTGCCTCACTGGTAGACCGCGAAACCTCTACTGCTTACAGGCAAGGCTATAAGGTGCAGATTGGCCGTAGCCACCAGACGCCATTGATTGGTCGAGATCAGGAACTTGAGATCATGAACCAGCTGCTGCTGGCAAGTGAGCAGGGCACGCGCACCCGCAAGAAAGCCGCCTCTCTTCCCCTGGATACCCAGCGTCGTCCACAATGTATACTACTCGTTGGTGAGGCGGGCATTGGTAAGACACGCTTGGCCGAAGAGTTGAGCCAGGGAGCGTTGAAGCGTGGTTGGGCTGTAGCCTGGAGTAGGATCTACGCGCAGGAGAGCAGCGTCCCCTATCGACAATGGACGGAAGTGTTACGCAGTGCTATGGCGCACGGCCTCTGGCAGCGGCAGGAGATCAGTAAGCACCCTCTTACCTATCAACCTTTAAGTACCTTACTGCCAGAACTGCACGATCTGTTTCCCGCGGTGATCTATCCTACCCCTCTGTCACCAGAACACTTGTAGGGACCTATCGTGACAATGAACTACCTGCTAGTAATCCCTTGCGTCCGCTCCTCACAGATCTGCAGCGCGAGCAGGTCATATTGAGTATCCCCATTCAGCCGCTTACCGACGAGCAGATAGCCTCGCTGCTGTCCCACCTGCCAGGGACGATGGTGCAGTACATCCAGACCAGGGCAGCGGGTAACCCCTTCTTCGCGGAAGAGCTTGCGCGCACTGTCGAGACGCAAATCGCCCCCTCCACTTCGCATGTAGTTGACTCGCACAGCGCTCGATCTATGGCGCCCAATCTAGCCAGCGACATAATCGATACCGAGCTTACCCTGCCAGACACCATCGCCGCCGTTCTTGAACTGCGCATGAGCCGCTTGACCCCTGCCTGTCAACGGCTCCTTGGCAACGCTGCCGTGCTGGGCGGCTCCTTCACCTTCCACGTCATCCAGCAGATGGAGGTAGGCGTCAACGCCAATGCCAACGAAGACACCATCCTTGATCTGCTCGAAGAGGCCATCCAGGCCGGAGTTATCACCGAAGAAGGTTCCGGCACTCGTATCAACTACCAGTTCTGGCACCCCCTGCTCGTCAGCCACCTCTACGACCAGCTCTCAGCCGCCCGGCGTGCGCGTCTCCACCGCCGTGCCGCCCAGGTACTGCAGGAAGTCTATCGGGGGCACGAAGAGGAAGGAGCCGCCATGATCGTCAATCACCTCGTCGCGGGCGGCGCCGAACCCCTCCAGGTTGTCCATTACGCCGCATTGGCGGGCGACCGCTCCTACAACCTCTCCGCCTATCCCGAAGCCGAAGGCTTCTACCGTATCGCCGTTGCCCAGCTCGACGAACACATAGGACCATCACTCAGCAACGCCACTCAGGACGAAAGATCACAGCTAGCCTATTTCCTGGAAAGACTGGGCGAATGCACCCGCGTCCAGGGAAACTACGAAGAAGCGCGACACCTCTATGAACGCGTTCTCGCTGTCAGGAGCTACCAGCGATCTTATACCACACCAACCGAATACCAGTACGAAGCCCAAATTGATGCCCTCCTCTGGCGCGAAATTGCTCTGACATGGTATGACGTCGGGGATAGTCTGCATGCTCAAGAGTGTTGTGAACGCGGAGAGCAAGTCCTGCGTGAAGCAGAAGTGGTGGGAGGAGCAGCGTGGGCTACTCTTCGTTTTCAGGAGAGCTATCACTACTGGCAAGATGGCAATTATGATGAGGCTCATAAGATGGCAAGCGAGGCGCTATGTCTGTTTGAGGAGGCGCTCCAAAAACAGGAACCATCGAGAACAAATGCTTTTCAAACGACAGGTACAAAACGTACACTTGCAGGTGATCCAGTCAATCTAGGTCGTATTCAAACACTGATTGGTGTTATTGCCGATATGGCTGGAGATCATCATGAAGCTCTAACCTCCCTGCAATCAGCACTGAGAGTGTTCGAACAATACAATCGTCAAAGAGAGATAGCCAATGTATGTTGCAATTTAGGAGATGTGTATTTGAGAAAAGCAGAGCATGAGCTTGCGCATGCGGCTTTCCGTCGTTCCATTCATATCGCAGAGCGAATTGGTGACGTTCCTTTGATGTCTGTTGTTTTTGGTAATCTGGGTGTGTTAGCTGCACGATCTGGGAATTTACAAGAAGCTGAAGAATGGATAAAACGTGGTATCAAGCTGGCCGAGCAGATTAAAGATCAAATATATATTAGTATATGGCATATTTACCTGTCTATCACATTCCAGGATCAAGGGAAATGGGCTGAAGCAAGAAAATCTATTGTATATGCCCTCTCTATTAGCCGATCCACGAATAATACTCCTTACATCGGCTTTGCTCTTATTATCATAGGTAATATGCATATGATGCAGTCAAAACTTTTGGATCATTCTCAAGAGAATATTAATCAAGAGTACAACAACTCGAAACTTGAAGACTTGGAAGAGACCGTAAATATCCAACGCTTCCATTTTCTAAAGCGTTCTCAACATGTGTTAGAACGTGCGCTGGCTCTCGAAGGGTTAGAATCCGAGACCAGGATTGAGGGTAAATTGTCCCTTGTACAACTTTTCCTTTTACAAGGTGAACTAAACAGAGCATGGCAGCAGGCAATTAATACCTTGGAAGAAGCACGCCAAAATGAACTTATATGGCAACCTGCACGAGCTCAAAGTCTTATGGGAAGTATATTGGCTGCGCAGGGACAAATGGAACAAGCG